>JAPKYC010000073.1 GCA_026394505.1 Methanothrix sp. | reverse complement strand
CACTGATCCTGGCACTGGCTACCATGCTCCTCTCCATAGTCCTGGGACTTGTCACCATCTCGGCTCTGAACATTAGACAGCGATCCGGAACCGAGAAAGAGCTGAAAGAGAGCGAGCAAAAGTACCGGGAGCTTTCCATTCAGTTGCCACAGACTACATTTGAGCTGGACGCTCTAGGCAATCTAGTATTTATCAACCGCTTTGGCTGCCGGGCACTTGGCTATACCCATGATGATCTCCAGGCGGGGTTAAACATACTCCAGGTTGTGGCTCTGGATGATAAAGAAAAGGTGAGCGAGGACATCAAGCTGGCAATGCAGGGAAATCCACAGGTGAGAGAATACCGGCTGAAAAAGAAGGATGGCAGCACTTTTCCGGCTATTGCTTATTCGATACCCATAGTTAAAGAGGGGCGGACTGTGGGGCTTAGGGGAATCTTTCTGGATATCTCTGAGCGCAAACGAACCGAGCAGGCTTTGAAAGAATCTGAGAACAAGTTTCGGGTACTGGCAGAAAAGTCTCTTGTCGGAGTGTATATCGTCCAGGACTGGAAGTTTAAATACGTCAATCCCAGGTTTGCAGAGATGTTTGGATATAGCGTCGAAGAAATGATCTTTAAAATGGGCCCCAGAGACATAGCGCCTGCCGATGAATTGGAAAAAATTGCCGATGGTATTCAAAACAAACTCAATGGGTCACTTTACTATGAGGTCATGGGGATCACCAAGAAAGGTGATTTAGTTAATATCCTGGTATTTGGATCGATGACCGCTTATGAGTCCAGGCCGGCGGTTGTAGGAACAGCTCTGGATATAACCGAAAGAAAGCATATAGAAGTGGACCTGATAAGGGCCAAGGAGGCTGCAGAGGCTGCGGCAAGGGCAAAATCAGAGTTTCTGGCAAATATGAGCCATGAGATCCGAACACCTATGAATGCCGTCATAGGAATGACCAGCCTCATTTTGGAGACCGACCTGAATTTAGAGCAAAAAGAATATCTCGAAACCATCAAAAATAGCGGCCAGGCCCTACTTACCATCATAAACGACATTCTTGACTTCTCCAGGATTGAGAGCGGGAAGATCGATCTGGAATGCCATCCATTTACACTGAGTTCTTGCATAGAGGAAGCAGTAAACCTCATCTCAACACTTGCCCTGGAGAAAGACTTAAAGCTACATTATGCTGCAGAAGGCGATCTCCCAGAAACAATAGCCGGTGACAAATCAAGGATTCGCCAGGTTCTGGTAAACTTGCTCTCCAATGCTGTGAAGTTTACACAAGAAGGCGAGATAGAGGTCAAAGCAAAGGCATCTAAACTTGCCGATGACAACTACGAGATACAGTTTTCAGTAAGAGATACTGGGATTGGCATATCTCAGGAAACGATGGCCAGGCTTTTCCAGCCATTCTCGCAGGCCGATGCATCTACCTCCAGAAAATATGGCGGGACTGGTTTGGGGCTGGCCATAAGTAAGAGGCTTGTAGAACTCATGGGCGGGAGGATCTGGGTCGAGAGCGTTGAAGGCAAAGGAAGCGCATTTCACTTCACTATTATGGCCAAAAGATCAACCATTCCGGTCAATAAGGCATTGCCCATCTTAACGCACCGAGATATGCCAAAGCATAACATGGAACTGTCCATTCTCCTGGCCGAGGACAACACTGTCAACCAAAGGATGGCCATTCTCATGCTTAAAAAACTTGGATATAATGCAGATAAAGTGGCCAACGGTCGGGAAGCGCTCGCGGCACTGGAGAGTAAATCCTACGACCTGATCCTGATGGACGTGCAGATGCCTGAGATGGACGGCCTGCAGGCCACCAGAGAGATACGCAGGCGATGGCCGGTAGGCGGTCCCAAGATTGTGGCTTTGACGGCTCATGCCATTGCAGGCGATAGGGAAAGATGTCTTGAGGCGGGCATGGACGATTATCTATGCAAGCCAATAAATCTCGAGGATCTTAAAGTAACCTTAGAGCGTGCTTTTCTCGATTGATTTATTTTATGATCCCTAATGCGATCTCTAATAAGACAATAACCGAGGGGATAATAATGATTAAAATTATATATAATATCTCATGGGTGCCAAACGGCCATTCACACATTTGATTTAATTTGTCCTGCACAGTAAAAATATCTTTTATGTGAGATACATTTTTATCAGTTGGAACCTCGAATGATTCATCCATAGCTGCCCTCAGTTGAGATGAGAACAGCTCAATTTTTTCTTTTTTGGTTGAGATCATCATCCTGTGTATGCTATACTGAGGCAGGATGAAGTAGGCGAAAAGCAAGAACGCAAAGCTCAGAAACCATAATATCATCTGCAAGGATGAAAACTGAGGGGGTACGATGATGTGAAAAAAGCCCCATATGACGTAGACACCGGCTGCGCAGATGGTAAACTTCGAGTATAGTGTCCCGATAGCGTGAAAGTCCGAATACAAAGCATCAATACGCAGTGGCAAGACCCCAATTTTATGCACGGTGAGTGCCGTCATAACCAAAATATATAATCCAGCTCCTTCCAGGTAAACCGCTAAATAATATCCTAATTTAAAAATGAATAATGAAATATTGGAATTGAATGATATCGCGTGGTAATCGATGCCTGTTATGTGAACAAAAAGAATAAAAAATATTGCGAAAATGATCATTCCTCTGTCGTTGAAGATGTCAGATTCCTGCTTCCGGCAGGTTTCAATTATAACCCCCTTCGGCAGGTCAACTATGCTAATGAGAATATCCTGAAACGATTCTATTTTATTGTGCGCCCAACTGATAATCGTGCCCTCTAAGGCAATTATGACGGAAATGATTAAGAAAGCATCTACATACCGGAATGTTTTTTCAAATAGCAATGAAATCAACAAAAAAGCAAACGAAAAGAGAGACCATCCCAGATAATAAGGGATGGGGATTGTTGATATAAGCTTCTCTAGATGTGTCTTATTGGATTGCCCATTTGGATCTAAAATACTGCATTGCATAAATTTAAGGCTACCACGCCGATTATGTGGGTTTATCTCTCAGCATACTATATCTAATTTATCAGATCCAATTTTTTTTGATTCGCTGCATCTTGCGAGAGTAGGTGTATTTGTCGGTGAGATATATTATGATACGCTCAGTATCCTCCACCCGGCCGGGGGCCGGAGATTGCCAGGACATCGGTCTATGCAGGAGAAAAGAAAAAGGATGAAAAAACTCCTTTTCCCGGCCTTCCGCAATCATGCAGCTTTTGCATCAATCCAGGATCTTGATAGCCTCGTCTGCGGTCTTGCCCTTATTGACAATGGCAGCTATGGCCATGGTCATCTTCACAGGATCGCTTGCCTGGAAGACATTCCTGCCGATGGCCACGCCACGCGCGCCCGCCTGCAGGGCACCTTCAATCATCTGCAGGAATTCCATGTCGGTCTCCGTCTTGGGCCCGCCGGCGATGACTACAGGCACCGGGCAGCCCTCTACCACGCGCCGGAAGGAATCGATATCGCCGGTGTAGTTGGTCTTGATGATGTCTGCGCCAAGTTCCGCTCCGGCCCGGGCCGCATGGGCCACGACCTCCACATCATTGGGATTTAAGATGGCTTTGCCGCGCGGGTACATCATGGCCACGAGCGGCATGCCCCAGAAGTCACAGCGCTCGCTGACACAGCCCAGAATGCTGAGCTGATCGGACTCGGTCTCAGAGCCGATGTTGATGTGAACGGATACGGCATCTGCTCCCATCTTCAGGCACTCCTCTACCAGGCAGACCTGCACCTTGTTATTGGGATCGGGGCCGAGAGAAGTAGATGCGCTCATGTGCACAATCAGGCCGACATCTCGACCGTAGCCGCGGTGCCCATGCCGGACCATTCCCTTCTGCTGGAGAACGGCATTGGCCCCACCCTTGGCCACCTTGTTTACCATTTTTGGCAGATCGACCAATCCCTTG
>JAPKYC010000217.1 GCA_026394505.1 Methanothrix sp. | reverse complement strand
AACCATATGATAGCGAATTTTATAGACACAATGATTCGCACGTTCAAGTTCAACCATTTTTTAAAGATATGCTTCTCAGGTTAAGTCGGTTTTCATGACCATCCCCGATGCAAGCATCGGGGTATTCGAATAAATAAAACCTTCTATTCGGATTTTGCAGAACGAACCGAATAAACGCAAAATACTTAAACTTTGCGATTGATTCGATCAATGTGAACGATGAAGAAATGCTGGCGCTGAAGAAGCCCATTATTGATGCATGCATCAGAACCTCCAAAAAAAATGGTTGGAGCGATGCCATGGGGATACTCAGAGGCACCCTCTTCCTGGAGAGCGAGCCTATGTCACTTGATGCGTTAGCAGAGAAGACCGGCTACAGCAAAACGACAGTGCGCTCTAATATGAGCTATCTCGAAAACCTCGGCCTGGCGCGACGCGTGGTGGGTCCGGTGGGCAAGCGGCATCGATATAAGCAGCATCGCTATGCTTTGGAGACTGATGCGGAAGCGATGAGACCTGTAGTTTTGTCTGCCGCGAGAGATGAGCTTCATTCGATCTTGCAGGCTCTTAATCTTATAGAAAAAAATCTTGATGCAAACGGGGCAGAGGCCGAGAAAATCTGCGAAATAATTGCCAAAACCCGGCAGTTCTATGAAGAGATGGCCCGGATTATGGAGCTCATGAGTCTGTACACACTAAGTGAGCTCATTGAGATTTTAGAGAGAAATAAAAAGTAGAATTGGTTAATCCGATACTATGACCGACCGTGCGAAAGAGCTTGAGGCGGCAGCAAAGGACATTAACCTCGAATCCTTGCAAGCGGCAAAGGATGCCGTCGCCGCATCCTGTGCTGAGTACGTTCGCTGGGCTGAGCTATTCTCCACGCGCCTGGAGACTGTATTGCCAGAGGAGTTGCACAAGTTCACCCGTGCCCTTGCGCTCACCATGCTCGGCCACCTGCCCACACGGCCCGGCACCTGTCCTTTTTGCATCCAGTACGACCGGGATCGAGCTTGCACCGGCTGCGGCTATGCGGCAACGCACGGCCGCTGTGATGCAGACGATTCGGCCTTCAGCCTCTTCATCGAGGCCTTCCAGGAACTGGGGCGGGCGATATACCAGGATACGGAAGGTGTATCAGCAGATAGCGTTCTGGCTGAAAGGCATCTTCGCTGCACCATGCAAATCTCGAAGGGGCGGGCAATGCGAATGATGGAAGAGATTAAGGGGTGTTCTGCTTTGCAGCTCATGGATAAGAAAGCCCGATACATTGGTGAAATGATAGAACTGCTTCCTTGCGATCTTCTTTGTTCTGAGGTCGAGGAGAGGCTGCACAAGGTTAATGATGTGCTAAAGAATTACTGGTGAATTGATATGAAAAAGTAAAAAATAGGTGTCCTGATTTACTTATTTAGGTACTCTTGTATATCCGGATCTGCATTCAGATCAGCAAGCAGTTGCTTCTCGGATGAAGTGAGATCTTTCTCTTTCTTTTTCTTCAATTCCGTCGCTCGTTGCAGCTTCCGGAAGTTGTTGTATGTCTTCATCGTATCTCGGAGGAACTCGATGGCGACCTTTCCGCTCTGTCCGTTTCCGGAAAGCTCGGACGCAAGCTTGGCCACCTTTTCGTCAATCTCCTCTTGTGGACTCAGCTTGAATTCTTTTTGCACTTCAATGACAGCATAGCTACAACCTTTAAACTCCTCTCCTTTGGGGTCGAGGACCTTTACCTGATTTCCTATGAGTTTTAGATGCTTAGCATTATCTGTTGTCACTTCTTTTTGGAATATGACGTAGTACCCCTGCTGAAGAAGAGGATGCTTTGTTGCTTTTTCAGCGGCCTCCAAATCTATTCGCTCATCAATGATTTTATCATGGGGATCGAGATCATCGGCAAGCTTGGCTATGGAATCAATGGTCTTCGAGGCCACTCCCAATGGTATGGAGTATTGATAGAGAGCGGGGACGGCGGCAATAACGTTGCTTGCCAGATCTTTGGCCATGTCAACGAACTTGGTATCTGTCTTATCAATATCATAGATCCTGAGATTGAGCGTCAGGCATTCATCCAAGTCTTTAAAGTCTTTCACGGCCAGAATTCTGCGGTTTATGAAGTCGCTGACATAGCCCAGAGGCATTTTATTTTGCATGAAATGAATTTTTTCCACTTTGGGGTCTGTTCCAAACTGGTAATTGGATACTATAAAAAGATCGTTGGTAGTTCCCTTGCTCAGTGGGTGGATTTCCACTTGCAGGCCGTCTCTCTTATACAATGGATCCTCGCTATCCTTGATCCATGCACCCCGAATTGTGACTGTGATATTATCTCCTTCATAGAATCGAGAAATTTTCGAGATATCTTCATCTTTTTTATCTGGATCACTCTCTGAAAAGTATTCATCAAGGCCTTGGAGCTCGGATCCATTTGTATCCACATCTTTCAAAGATGCTATCCATAATTTGGCAGGTAATGGTTTAGATCCATTCATGATTTATTTCCTGGACTCGGACAATCGAGCAGCTAATATTTGCACCATTATCTCATAAAAACCTTTGCATTATTTGAACAAATATATAAGTTGGACTTATTTATATTATTATCGAGCCACCCATTCGGACATATAAGGTCAATTGTTCCCTTTTCGCGAGGAGTAGAGATGACGAAAGCGTGCACAAATAGTTTATAAGGCCGCCATAATGGAGCAAAAGGTTAATCCTAATAGCCTTTAATTCAGATATTCAATGAAAGCATGTTCCAGCACGGATATCAGAAAATGCGCCCTGGTCATTGCCACCCTCACCTCATTCCTGCCGCCCTTCATGGCCTCCTCCATCAACATCGCCCTGCCCGCCATTGGAGCCGAGTTCTCCATGGATGCGATCCTCCTGGGCTGGATCGCCACCAGCTACCTGCTCTCCGCCGCCGTCTTCATGGTGCCTTTCGGAAAGATCGCCGATATCTACGGCATGAAGAAGGTCTTTTTTCTGGGCCTTTTCATATTCACGGCATCATCCCTGGTTGCCTTCTTTGCGCCTACCTCCAACATCCTTATCGGCGCAAGGGTGCTGCAGGGCTTTGGCAGCGCCATGATCTTCGGCACGGGGACTGCTATTTTAGTCAGCGTATTCCCTCCACAGGAGAGGGGCAAGATTTTAGGAATCAATGCCGCTTCCGTCTACCTGGGCCTCTCGTTGGGGCCTTTCTTGGGCGGCCTGCTCACTGAGTATTTTGGCTGGAGAAGCCTCTTTCTGATCAACGTTCCCCTGGGACTGATTCCGCTGGCCCTGGGGCTGTGGAAGCTGAAAGGCGAGTGGGCCGGAGCCAGGGAGGACAGATTCGATATGGTCGGATCGGCAATCTACAGCCTGATGCTCGTGGCGGTTATGTTCGGCTTTTCCCTTCTTCCGGCGTGGCAGGGGGCCGTCCTGGTCCTGGTGGGAGTCGCGACCTTTTTCCTGCTCATCCGCTGGGAGTCAGGGGTGGCCTGTCCTGTGCTGGACGTGAGGCTCTTTAAAAAGAATCACGTCTACGCTTACTCCAATCTGGCAGCACTCATCAGCTACAGCGCCACCTTTGCCATAACCTTCCTCTTGAGCCTCTATCTGCAGTACATCAAGGGGCTCGCGCCCGATCAGGCCGGGCTGATTATGCTGGCCCAGCCGGCTGTGATGGCCGTCTTCTCCCCCTACACGGGAAGGCTCTCCGACAAAATGGAGCCAAGGCTGGTGGCCACCGCCGGAATGGCACTCACTTTTGTGGCCGTCTTAGCATTCGTCTTTTTAAGTGCAGAGACAAGCCTCTTTTTCATCGTCGCCTGCCTCATCACTCTGGGCCTGGGGCTGGCATTATTCACCTCGCCCAACACCAACGCCATCATGTCCTCAGTAGAGCCGCGCCACTACGGCGTAGGGTCGGCAACTCTTGGAACCATGCGCCTGGTGGGGCAGGTCGCCAGCATGAGCTTTGTCATGATGGTCTTCTCGCTGTATCTGGGAAAGGTGGAGATCACGCCCCAGTATTATCCCCAGTTCCTTTCAAGCGTGAAGGTGGCCTTTGCCGTCTTTTCTGCACTATGCATTCTGGGGATTTTTGCCTCCCTGGCGAGAGGGAAATTGAGAAAAGGAGAGCATGGATAAAGAAAATTCAGGCGAGTGTCAAATGCAATAGTAATGCATGAAAGCGGCGAACCAGTGGCGGAGCACCCACGCAGCAGTAGCGCGTAACACCCGCGCGGTTCCCCTGAAGAAGAAACAGCTGCAAAAAACTCCAGCCGCATAAAACTTATGTAGGGGGCCAGCGGTCGCTCCTGAGGGCCTGGCAAGGGTCTCCTCATAAAAGTCTTAAGTAGCAAAGGTAAATATGTAGCCCCTTATGATTATGGCCGGCGTCCGCGCCATCCTGGTTTTGGTCAGGCCGAAGAGCTAAGGCCAATGCTTAAATATTGATACGCACTTATGTATTGCTAAGTGAGTAAGTCCCTCTCGAACGGATGATGCTGCTTATTAGCAGGTGGGACAATTAGAGAGGGGTTCACTAATCTTCTTTTATTTTGGTTCAGAGAACTCAAGAGCCATAGTTATTTTATGCTGAATCTTATTATAATATAAATAGTCATTGTCTCTATATTTACGGGCTATGGCCCCGGCAATGAAGTCTGTAGCCTGAAGACAGGGACATTGCTTAGAATCTAGATGGGAAACGTTTATGCTTCTCATCAAGCCGTCTGCTAGGTAATTATCAAATCTTTCCTGGGCAGCCCCATATAGGAATCTGTCTATGACGATCTCTACTGCTTCTTCGGGGAATTCATACTTGTGGATAACCCCATACAATAACTGCTTATAGAGGTCGTTGTACAGCACCTGAGGCTCTATTCCGTGGTAATGAGACTGAAATGCCGCCTGATCCTTACGTAAAAATATGTAGGCAATATTACTATTCGTCTTTGCCACGCACTCCAGGATACGCCGCTTGCTTGGATCATTTGATTGATTGAACTTAAGCTCGGACTTTACTTTGTGCTTCTTCTTCAGGGTCTGCCTAACATCCCTTATGCACCTTTTTATGGGAAGATCCTCCCCAGTTATTAATGCTGCAAGTATGAAGTAAGGGTCCTCCTCCGAGACCTTAGACCCTAGGCCGCCTAAGTTGCCGGACTCATCGATGTAGACCTTCATTCAATCGCCGTGTATGGCTAATCGGTATATATAATCACAGGTGTTTTCCCTAAGGGTTGACTGAAGACAGTTTTACGCATTTCCAGAGACATATCTGAAATCATCACGCTGGAGGAGAGCGATCTCTGGCCGCGCCGGCCAAAAATCTTGGTATGCAGGTTTCTGCTTCTCCTGAATCTCCCGCCCGGAAACGTCCCCTGACCCAAGCCTTCCCGGCCTTGAGGGAGCCACGTCGCAGTAGCGCGCGCACATCCGCGCGGTTCCCCGGAAGAAGAAATAGCTGCAAAAACACCTGAAGCGGATTTTGTTAGGAGGAGAGGCATCAGGCCCCTCCTGGTGGACCTGGTCGGCCCTTCTACTAATCGTTACAAGTACGCCATAACATTAATTTTAAGAAAGATGCCTAAGAAGAGCAGATTAAAGGGGACCCAAGAAGATGAATATGATAACATCTAAGGTAATTTTATTTGATCCACTGAAATGGGGGACACAGCAACGCTTCCAGCACTTTTATTCAACTACATATTCGTTCGATCGAAGTACTCAATATTCAATTAAAGGCTCAGAAAATCATTTCTATAAAGCGTTGAATATTATTGAGGTCGCAAAAGAATTTTCACCCAGATTATCTGAAGACCAAGGTGAGCTTGAAGAAAAAGGATACACGAATTCGATAAGGAGCAAGCAACTTTCGGCTTTGATAGAGGCAATTATTCTCGAATTTTATTCATCAATCGATTGCACGAGACATATTGTCACAACTATATACAAGAAACATCGAGGCGTTAAAGAGTCAACGAGAAAGTTCCTTCAAGCGGCATTTGATGACAGGATAGCTGAGACTGTTCCATCAGAGATAAGGGATGCGTTTAAGGCTGCCCAATGGTATGATGAATTAAGGAGAATAAGAGATGCTTTAACGCATTCTGACATCGGCTCATGCCACTTAGACAAGACTTCACAGATAATATCATATATGCATTCCGGACTGGGAGACAATAAGAGAGCATTTACCATAAAAGATATTTTTGCATATTTAGCTACGCTAAAGATACAGATTAACCAATTCACGGGGAAAGTATTCAACTGCCTAAATGCAACTCTTCTCGATAAAGAAGTAAGGCAAATTTGTGGAATATTTAATGGATTTGTTTATTCAAGATTTGTTAGGCCAAGTGAAGCCATTAATTTTAACAGTGGCAGGTGCAATGCATGGTTTGATAATTCCGCTGCAAATTGTCCCTTTGCTGACAAATGTGATGCTTATAATCGAAAGGTTGTGGATCATCGACATGTTGGGATTTTAATGAAAAAATGAGATTTCAGAAGACATCCAATGACGCGATGCATAAGCATATATAAATTAAAAAATATAGAACGTTAGCCATCACCCAACATTTATCTTATGGTGGTCTATAAAATTTGAAACTTTTGTTATGCAGCACTAGGTCCAGGCCATGGGGCAGAGCCCCTTGATGGATGATTGACCTCTCCGCCTCCCGGCCCGGTGGGTTTCCGCCAGAAAGTACAATTCGCCTTCCTATAGCCGCGAGAAAATCGCCTTAAAAGGCCAACGAGTCCAATATCTCCCGCCCCCTGAAAGGCATCTCTTCCCTGCCTGCAAGGCAACCGGGTATCTGCTGCCTGTTCCTGTGCCCCCGGATCTCCCCCGGCTGCCGGCCTGCTGCGCGCCCTGATATCCTGCCCACCTAATCCAATTGCTTCCCGCAAAGCTTTTGGATATGGTGGAAGATCCTTACTCGGAGGATAGGCAATTGGCGGCAACCACGGAGACAGCAAAGATAATGAATGCGTTCAATAATAGCGGCCTTTTTTCAAATCATTACTTAGAGAATATGATCCAGAAGGTCCCAGAATGGGATGATGATGCTCATCTCCGTGAAACATTCTCGCAAATAAAAGAGATCTTCGAGCGGAAAGGGAAAAATTTCGAAAGGTACGTTGAGGCCGATCTGGAGCATAATTTGATCCGGCCGGTGTTTGACAAACTCGGTCATCATTACGGGGTTCAGGAAAGCGTGCATCATGACCCCCTGAAACCCGACTATGCCTTCTTTCCAGATAAAACCACGCTGGATGAGGCTTATTCCCACAAGAAAGACTCAGAAGGTTTCTATAAAAAGGCCGTTGTCGTAGGGGATGCAAAAGCGTGGAATGTAGCCTTGGACAAGAGCCGCCAGGGGAAAGCTCAAAGAGACATGGCCAACCCAAGCTATCAGATTGACAATTACCTGCGAGCAACCCCTGCGAAGTGGGCGATTCTCACCAACGGCAGAATGTGGAGGCTTTACCACGAAGACACCAGCGTCAAGATGGACTGTTACTATGAGGTAAACCTCCCTGAGCTGATCAACAGGATCGAGGAGAGCGGCGATATCACTTTGTTCAAGTATTTTTATCTCTTCTTCCGGCTTGCAGC
>JAPKYC010000257.1 GCA_026394505.1 Methanothrix sp. | reverse complement strand
TACCCCGATGCTTGCATCGGGGATAAAGGGCATACGTTATCAACCTAGGTTTGGATCTGCTTAGCCTGGTTCCACATTCATGCGGCGGCGCCTTGGATGCCCCGATGCTTGCATCGGGGTGCGCCGCCGCCGTTTCACTTTTTGCACAAAGGTTATTTATCTCGCCTCATAAGTTGGTCTATTTCAGCCCAGATGTACTAGATGCTTTAGATCAAGATGGTCGGCATTCAGGTGCGATACGTCCTGCTCTATACTTCCATTCACATATTTATGTTGGATACTACTACTATTTATAATTTTACTATATAGGCTTGGTTTAAATCTATATCCACATGATATTGAGCATGTTCGGTAAAAGAACCTACAACTCATCAGTAGACATATTTTTCATCTTTGCTTTGTACCACCTCGCCCAAATATTGCATAGTCCTATCTGATATAGTTAATGGTTATAAAAATTTTTTTTTGGGACTTGATGTATTCTTCTTGCGCAATACTTCTCTGTAGCTATTAGATGATGGCATCTCCGTTCTCGACCATTCTAAGCAAAGCTTAACTCTATTCAAGTAGGATTCTATGGTTGATGCGGCCAACATGCAGTCTTCCAGATACCTACTGTACTTGCTCAAAGCAGGTTGAATATCCCTCTGGTTCGCTTTCCGTGACCAATTCCCGGATATCGCGATCTTCTTCATCTTCGCGCCACCTTTGGCCGGAAACAGTTACCCTGGTACGTCCTTTGCTGGCCATTTCATTGCTTTTTATCTTATGTCTTTTCGCACAAGCCCAGCCTGCCGACCGCCCCGAGACCGGCACCTACATTCGCGACATGCACCGGGACGGCTACGGCCTGCTGGTCATCTACAACAACTGGACCATGGACACGGTGGCCGTGCTGACCGATAAGAAGGTGAAGCCAAAGCTGGCCGTCTACCTGCGCGCCAAGGATGCGCTGGAGGTAAGCGGCATTGAGGATGGCGAATACGGCCTTTACTTCACCATAGGAGACGGTTGGAATGCCGGAGAAGGGAAGTTTGACGAAGTCTACGGCTATTATCGCTACAACACCCCCATGGCCTTCGAGACAAAGGACGTAGGAGAGGAAATCGAGTATACCATCCTGGAGCTGGACCTCTACAAGGCCGATGCCACCAACTTCATGCCCGACCAGTTCCAGTTCCCAGACATCAGCACTTGATTCGTAGCATTGCGAAGAGGACGGAGTGGGAAGTCCCCCTCCTTCAGGCGGTGGGATGAAAGCGGAGTCCTTTGCCCTGATCACTTTCGCTCTGCACAGATAAAATGTTCTTTTACTAAGATACGATTCCTCGTCGGCTGAAAGTGCTACCTGGATGATCTATCATTTCACTCTGAAGGATGATCTAGAAGTCGCCAAGCGACTCAAAATAGTAGGGAGGGAACACCCCGACCCTATCCGGTGAAACCTAAACCTCTGCATTTCGAATCTGATGTAAGTTTGGGCCAATGAAACGGAAACCGAAAATTCCCGCAAAAGCAAAACGCGCCCCGATGCCAGAGGGCTATAACGGCGTAAAAACGAAGAAGCCGCAGGGAAGCCCCGCCCATTAGGGCGTGAGAGGAGTTCACATGCCAAACATTCGGGACTCTACACACAACTCAAACAATAGCAAGATTTATTTTCAAGTTGATACCTATACGATTTCCACGGAGGAGTAACAATATGGACAATGAACTTGCAAAAATCGAGAAAGCGATTGTACCTGCAGAAATCGAGAAAGCGATTAAAGTCTGGAATTTAAGTGCTGGCATACTTAGGTTTTTGCATATCTCACTGGGTTTGATAGCCGTAATACTGACAATAACTGTTGCCTCTACAATTGTGAAACCAGCGGATTCCTTATTTCCATGGATAGCCTGGGGCGCAGCGATCTCCGTTGGCATTATGACGTCTTTCAACTTGGGAACAAAGTCAAATAACATGCGAAATGCTTGGAGGGTATTAAACGAGGCAAGAATTAGATATGATAATCAAGATAGTATGACAATAGAAAAGCTAATCGATGCCTACCGGGATGGTGAGAAGCTAATTGGAGATGTTGTTGTAAATCTAAAGAGCTAACTATAAATATATAAAATTGCTGATGTCCGACCAGTTCCAATTTCCCGGACATCAGCTCTTGAGAAAGACCGCCCCCACCTCGGCGCGCACAAAGGTCTCACCTTTTACGCGCAGCTTCCAACGGTGCGTGTCGATAGAGGCGGGCTGCAGGTCGCAGAAAAGCTCCTCCACCTCGTTTTTTGTGAAGTAGTGGGTGAGAATGCCGCTGCCCCGCAGAAATGTTCCCGGTTCCACCTCTTCGCCCTGTCCGGCCCGCATATCCTGCTTGCAAAAATCCCGGAAAAAAAGCCTTCCCCCAGGCACGAGCGCGCGCGCCGCCTCGCGGGCCAGGGCGCGCCTGCCGGAGGCAAGCAGGTGGCCGGTCACATGAAAGGCGAAGACGGCATCAAATCCCTCCTCCCGCAAGGGCAAGCGACTGGCATCGGCCAGGATAAGGTTGGCATCAGCCCGAACACGGCGGGCTAGGTGCAGGGCCTCCAGGGAGACGTCCAGGGCGACGATTTTCCCGCCGACGGGCAGCGCTGAGAGCGTTTTGCCGTCGCCGCAGCCCAGCTCCAGCACAACCGAGCCCTCGGGCAGAAGGGGTAGATCCATAACGGCGCCCCCCCAGAGGCGGCCCCGGCTGGCGTAGTCTTTGTCCCAGGCTTCGAGGTGAGAGTCCACGAAGGTCTTAGTGAGAATGGAGCAGCAATAATCCTTTGGCCGGTTCCAGGAAGGGCAATTCCGATGGTTATTAGTCCCATGCCTGCTCAAAATGAGCCCATGGATTTATTGGACCGCTTCCGAGGCTGTCTCTATGGCGTGGCTGTGGGCGACGCCCTGGGAATGCCCACGGAAGGCTACACTGCCCGGGAGATCAGCTCAAAATTCGGCCTGGTTCGTGAGATGATGCCCGCACCCGAAGGTCACTTTCACAGCGGCCTAATAGCGGGCCAGTTCACCGACGATACCGAAGAGACGCTGCTTTTGGCCGAGTCGCTCATTGAAGCCTCGGGCTTCTCGCCGGACCGATTCGCAGAGAAGCTCATTGCCTGGGGCACGGCCTGGACGCTGGACGAGCGGCTCAACCGGGGGGTTGGCTTTGCCACACGCTGTGCTGTGGAGAGCATGATTGCTGGGAAAGCCTGGCAGCAGTCGGGCCTGGCCATTCCCACCTGCGGCTCGGCCATGCGGGCTGCGCCCATCGGCCTTCTCTACCGCACTGATCTGAACATTGTGAAGAGCTACGCCGACCTGCAAAGCCTGCCCACCCACACCGCAGCCGCCGCAAGGGCCGCGGCTGTTGCCGTCGCCGTAGGCGTGGCCCTCTCCTGCAACGGCTTTTCTAAGGAGATGATCTTGAGGAATGCCGCCTCCCAGGCCAGCCGCCTGGATGCCGAATTTGCAGAACGGCTTCTTTGGGTCGCAACGCTCTTTGACCTGCCGCCTGAGGACGCCTTAGGCCTGATCCAAAATTCTCCCCTGGCCTCGGAGACCGTTCCCGCCGCATTCTACTGCTTCATCAAGTTTGAGCCGGAGGAGGCGCTCATCATGGCTGCTTGCAGCGGGGGCGACACCGACTCCATTGCTTCCATCGCCGGCTCCCTTTTCGGCGCGGCGCTCGGGCCATCCTGGATCCCGGAGAGCTGGCTGGACGCCCTGGAGGGCAAAGAGAGAATTGAGGACGCCGCCCGTGGATTGGCGGAGCTTTCCGCCTCATTCTGCTGCTAGGGCGCGGTGAATTTATATCATTAGCTCGTCAAATACCCACGAATTAATTCGTGGGCTTGCGGCTCCGCAAAAAATCGGGCCACGATGGGCATATTGACTGATGCCCGTGCAGCTATATTCCGAGCTGCAACTATGTCTGCTGGATCAGAGAAACCACAGCAGATACAGCAAAATTCATCCCTAGTAGGACGGTTGGATCGAGAAATATGATGGCAGATCGGACATTCTTGAGATGTATAGGCAGGATCAATGTAAGCAACCGGTACACCAGCGATAGCTGCCTTGTAGCTGATGAACTGCCTGAGTTGATCAAATCCCCAAGAGCTATGTCTATGTCTCTGAGCCTTGGTTCGGACCGTTGTCCTCTCTCGGATGCCTTGGAGATCTTCAAGGGCGATCAAAGAAGAGGTGTCTATGGCTTGATGCTTTTTGGCACTATCGCTATCACAACTTTGAAGCGATGCTTTGAGATTAGTTTCTCCTGTAGAATCTACGGCGATGTTCTTAATTCCGAGATCGACACCAAGAACATTCGTTGGAACGATGAGGACAGGTTCAGGAACCTCGACGACGACACAAAGATAGAACTCTTTGTTCCTGAAAATCAAATCTGCTTGCCCCCTAATTCTATCCAATCTCGGAGCATGATAATCACAAATCTTAACGGGAGCCTTGATTCTACCATGAACAGTCAACAACGAAACCGTATCAAGCCCTTTCCAAGAGAGGATTCTTTGGTCGTAGACGACGGCTCCATTGGGAGCAAAGGTTGGTTTGATAGACTTATCTCGTTTATAGGCTTCGCAAGCTTTAGAAATGGCTCTAACTGCCATTTGGGAGGATATACCAAACTTCTCACGGATATCATGATAAACAATGGGCTGCAACTTGATTTTATTGGCTGTATGCATTTGAAAAGCAATTTCAGCTACATAGTTGCAAGCAGCATTGAACTGATGCATAGTCTCATGGAGAGCCTTCGCTTGCTCTGGTTCAACTACAACTTTGACTTTGAGAGTTTGCATCATGATAGTATAGACATATATGATCAATGGCATAAATACTTAACGTCCGGGAGTGTCCAATTCCTTCCACGACTGAAGTCGTGGGCCTCCTTGGACGGACGGTCGTGAGGGATTTTATGAGAGACGTAGGAATTGTCGGTGGTTCAGGCTACACCGGTGGGGAGCTCTTGCGCCTCCTTGCCAATCATCCCGAGGTCAAGGTAGTAGCCGTCACCTCCCGAAAGCTGGCAGGAAAACCCGTAACAACAGTTCATCCTCACTTAAAGAGCATTTATTCTCTCAGCTTTGAGGCGCTGAGTGGCAAAGAGGTTGCGAAGCGTTGCGACATTGTCTTTACCGCCGTTCCCCACGGCACCGCCATGGACTGGGTGCCCGAGCTATTGGATGCAGGCACGCGGGTCATTGACCTGTCTTCCGACTACCGCCTGCCTACAGACGTCTTCGAGAAGACCTATGCCACAAAGCACCGCGCTCCCCGCGAGGCGGTCTTTGGCCTGACTGAGTTGCATCCCGAGGTGGCGCGGGCTAAATTGGTGGGCAATCCCGGCTGCTATCCCACAGGAGCAACGCTCGCCGTGGCCCCGCTGGCCAAAGCCGGTCTGGTGGAGCGTGTGGTCTTCGACTCCAAGTCAGGCATCTCCGGCGCAGGAGCGGAGCCCACGGAGACTTCTCATTACCCCAATATGTCGCAAAATGTCATACCCTACAAGCTTACAACGCACAGGCACGTCCCGGAGATCAAGCAGGAGCTCTCCCGTCTCTCCCCAGGCATAATGGTGTTCTTCACTCCCCACGTCATCCCCTCTGTGCGAGGCATCCTCACCACGGCGCACGTCTTCGCCCGGAAGGGAGCCGAGGAGACGCTGCAGGATAAGAACCAGGTAGCTTCGATCTACCGCGAGTTTTACAAGAACGCCCCCTTCGTTCGCATGGCGGACGGCATTCCCAGGCTGTCCTCGGTGCGCGGCTCCAACTTCTGCGACATAAGCTTTGAGCCGGAGAAGGAGAGCGATCGACTGGTGGTCATATCCGCCATAGATAATCTGGTGAAGGGAGCCTGCGGCCAGGCCATCCAGAACATGAACCTCATGGCAGGCTTCGACGAGAAGGTGGGGCTGTGGTTCCCAGGCATGGCGCCTTGAATTAATTGTTGGAAAATCAGGTGAAAATAAATGAAAGTCAGAGATGTTATGAACGTCAAGCCCATCACCGTCCAGGCAGAGGCTTTTGTGAGCGAGGCGGCCCGTCTATTGCGCGAGAATAAGGTCAGTGGCATGCCGGTTCTAGATGGAGAGAAGCTGGTGGGAGTTGTATCGGAATCGGACCTTTTGCGCCTTTTAACTGTAGAAGAGAAGGAAGGCGGTCTCTGGCTTCCCAGCCCCTTCGAGGTCTTCGAGATTCCATTTCGTGATCTGGTGAAGTGGGAAAGGATGCATGCCAGCCTGGAGGAGATTCCCAATAAAAAGGTGGGCAATATCATGAGCCTTAACCTGCATGAGGTGGGACCGGATGACTCCGTGCAGGAGGCAGCAAGCATCATGACCCGCCACCGCATCAACCGACTGCCGGTGGTGAAGGACGGACGGCTGGTGGGCATAGTGACCAGGGGCGACATCATATCCGGTCTGGGAATGCAGCATGCAGAGAATTGAGGGCGGCATCTGCGCCGTTCCCGGCGTTCGCGCCGCGGGAGTGCGCCAGGGAAAATACGGCCTGGCACTGATCGCCGCCTCGGGGGCCGCAGCCGGCATGTTCACCACCAACAAGGTGAGAGCTGCGCCTCTGGATGTCACGGCCCAGAACCTGGCCGGCGGCCATCTGGACGGCATCATCGCCAACAGCGGCTGCGCCAATGCTTATACCGGCCCGCGGGGGCTGGAGGACGCCAGGGCCATGGCCCGACTCTTGGCCGGTTTTCTGGCAACGGAGGAAAAGAAGATCGGCGTGGCTTCCACGGGCGTCATCGGCCGCTACATGGATCTGCCGCTCATCTCCCGGCTCTTCGAGCAGGCCAAAGTGAGGCTACGAAGCGATGTTCTGGCAAGCCAGGAGGCGGAGCGGGCCATCATGACCACGGACACGCGCGCAAAAGAGATCGCTGTGGAGCATGAGGGCCTGCGCGTAGCGGGCATCGTCAAGGGCGCAGGAATGATCGAGCCCCATGTGGCCACCATGCTCTGCTTCCTTTACACGGACGCGGATTTCTCGGCGCAAACGCTGCACGATTGTCTGGCCGATGCCGTAAATGACAGCTTCAATATGCTCACCGTGGATGGGGACACCAGCACCAATGACACTGTGCTCCTTACAGCCACGGGAAAAGCCAAAGGCAGGGAGGCGGATTTTCGCGTTGCTTTGCGGTACGTCTGCATGGAGCTGGCGCGCATGATGGCGCGGGACGGCGAGGGCGCCAGCAAGTACTTTGAGACGGTGGTCTGCGGAGCGCGCAGCATCGAGGACGCCCGCCTGGCTGCCAAGGCCGTGGCTAGAAGCAGCCTGGTCAAGACGGCCGTCTTTGGGGCCGATCCCAACTGGGGCCGCATCATCTGTGCTGTGGGATACTCAGGCGCAGAGATGGACCCTACCAGGATCACACTGGGCCTGCAAGGATTGAGCCCGGAGGGAAGAAGCCTCAAGGTTTCGCTGGTGGAAAAGGGGCGCATTGTGGATGGAGTCCTGGATCAGGCCAAAGAGATCATGAAAGGGGATACTATTACTATTAACATCGACCTCGCCCTGGGCCAGGCAGAGGCGCGCGGCTTTGGCTGCGATCTGACCCATGAGTATGTGAATGTGAATGCCAACTACACGACTTAAATGAGCTGACATGTTTCGCGATCAACGTCTGGGGGAGAGCCGGCAGGATGTTTTGGACTATCTTTCCAGCCGAGAGGCAGATGAGCGCATCTTCGAAGCCGATCTGCTGGTGGACAAAGCCCACCTGGTAATGCTCAGGGAGCAGGGCCTGATCTCGGGGGAGGTCTGCTCCAGGATCATGGCCGCTCTCGACGATCTGATGGAGGCGGGCTCGCAGGCGCTGGGCGCAGGTGAGGATGTGCATGAGGCCATTGAGGCTTATGTCCTGGCGCGTGTAGGCCCCGAGGGCGGCAGGATGCACACCGGTCGCTCCAGGAACGACGAGGTGGCCACCTGCATCCGCCTGGCGCTGCGAGAAGAGATGCTGGATTTGATGCAGGAGCAGCTCTCGCTGGTGGGAACGTTGGTCCGGCTGGCGGAGAAGCACACAGAGACAATAATCCCCGGCTTTACTCACACCCAGCACGCTCAGCCCACCACTCTGGCCCATCATCTCCTGGCTCATGCCGATGCTGCCGGTCGGGATCTGGCCCGCCTGGAGGACGCTTACGCGCGGGTTAACCAGAGCCCTCTGGGCGCAGCGGCCTTTGCCTCCACCGGCTTTAAGATCGATCGGCAGAGGACCGGCCAACTGCTGGGCTTTGAGGGCCTGGTGGAAAACAGCATGGACGCCGTTTCCACCCGCGATTTCATCCTGGAGGTCCTGGCCGACCTGTCCATCTTGATGGTCAACCTGAGTCGCCTGGCCGAGGAGCTGGTGCTATGGTCCACCTCCGAGTTCGGATATTTGGAATTGGACAACCTCTACGCCTCCACCAGCTCCATCATGCCTCAGAAGAAGAACCCGGACACTGCGGAGCTGGCCCGCGGCAAGACGGGCTCGGTCTTTGGAAGCCTCATGGCTGTGCTCTCCATTTGCAAGGGCCTGCCCCTCAGCTACAACCGTGATCTACAGGAGGTCACGACCCACCTCTGGCGCGGCTTAGATTGGGCGAGAAGCACTGTGCGCATCCTGGACGGCTGCGTCTCCTCGCTAAAGTTTAACCTGGAACGATTGGAGAAGAGTTCCGGCGCCGGCTTTTCCACGGCCACAGAGATCGCCGACTCGCTGGTGCGCATCACGGGCATGCCCTTTCGCACAGCGCACAGCATCGTGGGCCGGATTGCCGCCTCGGGCATTAGGCCGGGCCTGGCCGAGCTGGATGAGATCGCCCTGGAGATGGCCGGGTTTAGGGCGAGCGAGCGCGGCTTTTCCCAAACGGACCTGGAGAGGGCACAGGACCCACGAAGCAACGTAGCCCTGCGGGCCAACACGGGCGGGCCGGCGCCGGCGGAGACGGAGCGCATGATCCGGGACAGGCTGGAGCGGATTGCGGCGGGCGAAGAGCGACTGGCCGAAAGAAGGAGCCGGGTGGAGAGGGCACTGGGGGAGCTGGGGGCGGAGAGATAGCTAACGAGAATGGTTCCTCGCTGTTCTGAGTGGGTAAGGGGCAAGGTTTAATAATATCATATCTTGAATTTCAAAACATCGAAGTGTCTCATCTTCGCTTGGAGACATCGTCAACCAATTATCATCAGGTTCTAAAATTGAATACCGAATGGTTTTGACTGCTGACTCTTCAGGGGTTTTCAATCTAGATATGGTTTGGGATGACGACTCAAATGAATCACGTCGTGCACAAACCGTACTCAATACATTCTGATTTCATCCCAGGAGAGGTGTAATGGACGCGCTGAACTTGCTCGACATGGGACTGATCGGCCAAGCTAAGGCCGCGGCGCCTCTGCCTTCATCCTTCGGCACTCTTCCCATCCAGCCTGTGTCATTTGATAGGTCATCTCGCCTGCAGTCGGATGTCTAGCCACATATCCGCCTGAGACCAGCTTTTTCAAAGCTTTCCTGGCCATTTTGACATCTGGAAATTTCTTTATAAATGTGTGTTCCGGCACATGTGCTGATTTACTTCCATCCGCAGCAATGCAAATCTTCGCCAGAACCAACTGCTCTATCCTCGTCATGCCGGCGGGCATAGTTATTAGCATATCCTAAAACGATATAAATCTTTTTACTATCGAAATATGATATCACAAATTGTATTTAAAGCGGTCCAAAATGTTTATATTCAAAGCACTGCAATAAGATGGTATGGCAGGTCAGACAGTTGAAGCCGTCCAGGCCCGGCGCGCGATTGGTGGAGATACTGATTGGGAGCTATATGAGCTTGTAGATGAACGCCCAAGGCTAAGCATTTATGAGCTGGCAAAGCTGAAAGGCTGGACGCATGGCCGAGTCCATGGCGCAGTAAAACGTTTAGAAAAAAGTGGTCTGGTTAGAGTGGAACTGGTAGTTGATGGCAGCCGCGCCAAATCATTGGTGAGGCCACTCGAATGGTGGGAAATGATGACACCAGGCGAGCTGGAGGAGTTCAAGCAGATAGAGATCTGAAAGATCCTACTCAACCAATATCAGAAGTGTAAGGGGATCTAATATTTTCCTAATAATTTTGCCAGGCTCCCGTGCATTGTATGGATATTGAAGCCGCGGCTGAGATACATCATGGGGCATTTTCCTGCGATGCATTGCATTTGGAGCTCTCTGCATTTCTCTTTAGCCGGAACGGTCTCCGTCCTCCAGTGGATCCAGCATTTTTTGATGCCCTTCTTTTTGAGCTAATCAATTGCATTTTCCGTGTCTTCTTTTCTCAGCCCGATAACGGCACAATCGATATCTTGCGGAAGATCAGAAATGCGACGCAAGCTATCTTTGTCGGGGCTATCCGACAGATCAGATCTCAAAGTATAAAGCTAAAGCTGCTGATGATATTATGGTGAGAACGATTCCGGAAGAAATCCCCCTGGAATTGGGACGACGAGTTTTTAGGAGAAAAGAGATAATGCAGATAACCAATCACATTCACGCCCTGAGAATCCCCTTTCAGATAACCGATCAGTCCGGCTTGAAAATTCCCAGATTCGTTTACGCCTTTCTTATTTACGGGGAAAAGATTTGCCTTATCGACAGCGGGGTAGCCGGCTCTGAGAAGATCATTCTGGATTATCTGAATGCAACCGGCAGAAGCCCAGAGGAGATCTCCACTTTAATCCTTACTCACTCTCATCCCGATCACATTGGCGCAGCCGCTGCCATGAAACGCATTTCCGGCTGCGTTGTGGCGGCCCATGCTGCGGAAAAGGCATGGATCGAGGATGTGGACCTGCAAGCGAAAGAGCGCCCTGTCCCAGGCTTTCACACCCTGGTAGGTGGATCGGTCCAGGTCGAGCGCACACTGCAAGATGGGGATGTACTGCATCTGGAGGGCGGCCTCGCATTGCAGGTGCTGCACACCCCCGGCCACTCCCCCGGCTCCATCTCCCTGTGGCTTGCCGAGGACGGCGCACTCTTTTCTGCCGATGCTGTTCCCATTGCCGGAGATATGCCCATCTATCAGGACATCCGGGCATCGGTCCGGTCCATTGAGAGGCTTGCCTTTATTCCGGAAATCAAGCTCCTCTTAGCTGCCTGGGATGAGCCGCGAGAAGGCGGCGATGCCTACCGCATCATGGCAGAGGGAAGGCAATACCTAAAGCGCATCCATAGCACAGTGCTCAGAGTGGCTGGAGCAAATCCGGGGATCAGTCTAATGGATTTATGCCGGCGCACTCTTGAGCAGTTGGGCCTGCCCCAGATCATGGCAAATCCACTGGTGGCTGCATCCTTTCAGGCCAGCATGATACCAACATATGAATACGAGGATAAAATAATCTGGCTCAAAGATCGCGATACTCTGGCCAGGATGGGCTACGTGCGGGAGAGATGGCTGCTCTGTCCCATTCGCACCGGCCCGGTCAAGGCTCCGCCAGGAGAGATGCTTATCGGCTATGTCGTTTTGAAGAAGACCGCGCCCAAAGCCGAAGAAGAGGGCTTTTGCAGGAGGATCTTCACTTTGCAGCCCGAGGATCGATTTTGCGATCCCAATGGTGCCTCCCGGGATTGTGTGCCGCAGGAAGCCGTCGATCTGCTTTCGGTAGAGGCAGGAAAGCCCAGCAGAAGGCGGTTGTGGATGTGATCAATGATGTTATTACTACTATCTTCACCATAAAGATACGAATGAACCAAAAAAAATCCGGGCTCACGCGAAGGCGCGAAGCCGCGAAGTCCCAAATTGGATGCGAGCCCTGGACCCCAGGAGCAACGTGGCCCTGCTGGTCAATACGGGCGGGCCTGCGCCTGTGGAGACGGAGCGAATGATCAAGGGCCGGTGGGCCAGGATTGCGGCGGGAGAAGAGCAGCTGGCCGAAAGAAGGAGGCGGGTCGATGGGGCGCAGGAGGAGCTGGGGGCGGAGAGATAGCTAAAAAGAAAAATCCATCGCTTTGTGCCTGCCACTCTTGACAATTACTACAGGATCGCTTACCTTTCTGGCCTCGGCTATGATCCTGTGACCGCGGATGGAGTCGCCGACCTCAAGCCCCTTCACAGTGCAACCACCATTTGGCCTTCTTTCTCTAGATCATCCATGATCTTGCATACCAGCTCATAATCAAGCTCAAGGTCCAGGCTGGCATCTGAGGCATAAGCTTCGCCCTTCATTTTGAAATATCCTGCGACTTCTTTTTTTGCAGTTTCATAGTCTACATAGAGATATTCAATGACCTTGATTGCCGATAGCTTTTCACGGACAGCTTCACGGATGAAGTCGGAGGAATTAAGGTAGAAACCAGCTTCAACAAGTTTATTGATTTGGCCGATCTCATTTCGGGTAAGCTTGGCGCCAACCACCTTAACAATGTAGCCAACAGCACCAACATCCGCTCCCATATTCTTTTCATTAGTTAAAACTTATTTATAGGTTTATCGGCATGAACTTTCGCACAGCGCACAGCATCGTGGGCCGGATTGCCGCCTCGGGCATTAGGTCGGGCCTGGGCGAGTTGGATGAGATCGCTCTGGAGATAGCGAGCTATCGAGCCGGAGAGCGCGGCTTTTCTGCGGCAGACCTGGAGAGGGCTTTAGACCCGCGGAGCAATGTAGCCCTGCGGGCCAACACGGGCGGGCCGGCGCCTGTGGAGACGGAGCGCATGATCAAGGATAGGCTGGGAAGGATTGCGGAGGGAGAAGAGCGGCTGGCCCAGAGGCGAAGTCGGGTGGAGAAGGCGCTGGGGGAGCTGGGGGAGGAGAAATAGCTAAGCAAAAAGAATCTACTTTCTTGGTGGAATATTGCGAATCCATTCAAAATTATAAGGTAAGGCGTTGACGATAAATAATTTACTCAATAATTCGTGATATATGCAAGTTTACACGCGGCTCGATCGAATAATTCCAATTAGGATATAATTCATGAAAGATAATTTTTAGTTGTGCCAGATCTTCATCCGAGATCTTCTTCCCTGTTTCATAGTCCTTTTCATCTAGCCGAGCCTCTACTCGAAGTCCTTTCTTTGTCTTGGTTGAACCGATTAACTTGATAATCGTTTCATAGCTGGTCAACGGTTTTCCTCGCCAATTCATGCTTATGAATGAGAACATGCAATGCTCAATCTTATTCCATTTGCTTGTCCCAGGCGGAAAATGGCAGATTGTTATTGTTATTCCAATTTCGTCCGCTAAATCCTGCAAAAAGAATTTCCAGCTTCTGTTTCGGCTTCCATTGCTTCCCCCGCCATCTGCACAGATGAGCAATTTTTTGCACTCAGCATAATGGTATTTCCCAACTATACGCCACCATTGTCGAATGCTTTCAACGGCGAACTCAGCCGTGTTATGGCTCTTGCCTACATTGACCAATCCATCATTTATTTTGGGATCATAAACCCCATAAGGGATCGCAGAGCCAATTGCCAGCGATGGGAAATCATACACATTTACCTGTTCAGGATCGCCTTTTTTCCTCCAAGTCCTACCTGAGTTCTTAAAATCGCCAATTTTCTCTTTTTTCTTTGCGTCTACAGAAATTACGGGATCGCCCTCGTCCATGAATTTGGTTGCCTGTGCATTAATATAGCGAAACTGACTATCTCGCTCCGGACCTGATTTCCCTTCTAATGTCTTTTTATTAGCTTGAAGCGAATAGTTATCTTCTTTCAAGAGGCGTCTCACTGTATCGTGGCTCACATCATGCCCTTTTAGCTGTAGCTCCTCAGCTATGGCATAGGTTGATTTATATGTCCATTTGAGAAGACTCATTGGATTGCCGGCCGTGCTTTCCTTCATGATCTCTTCGAGATCGTTTATCAGAGTTGGGTCCTTGTCTTCGGCCTTCTTCCGCCCGCCACCTGGCTTACGGAGCCTCTCCGGCCGCTCCAATTCATCTTCATTCTCAAGCTCTTGAACGCCCTTATCGATGGTCCTTCTGGATAATCCTGTTATAGAAGAGACTTTTGAGACCCCACCCCAACCGATCTCAAGAGCTTTGGCTGCTGCAAATCGTCTTGCTTGGACGGAATCTGCGCCTGATATAGCTTTTAAAAATGGTCCATATTTCGCGTCGTTATC
>JAPKYC010000072.1 GCA_026394505.1 Methanothrix sp. | reverse complement strand
ACATTAAGAAATTTGGAAGAAAGAAAAAGACCCTGGATGAAGAGTCAGTTAAGCTGATACTTGAAGTCCACAAAGAGCAAAATTTGGGCGCAAGACGGCTGGAAAGGATCATTGATTTCACGCACGGAAAGCATATCCCGCATAATGCCATTCATAAGGAACTGCTATCTCATGGTTTGGCCAATTTGAACCGCAACAAATCAGTTCGCGGCGCATTCTCGCGGGCGGGGAGTTCGATGCCGAAACAACAGATGACGCCTTACAGCTACTCAAAGAAGCTATGGGCAGATTTGGCTGGCTGACAAGTATTAGGCAGGTGTTGACCGATAGAGGGACACAATTCTGTGCCAACAACCGAGACAAGAATGGCGATGCAGATGAGTCACTTGATACAAAATGGTATCTACAGACGCCAGATATCGCATTCTGTTCAAGACTGCCGGAAGGATGCAAATTGGGAATGTTCATGAATAGGATGGAGACTGAATTATGAGGAAAATGAGGCCTAAAACAATGTGTTTGTACTCTGCTGCATCCATATTGTTTCGCAGCTTATCGGCAGCCGACCAGAGAATAGCTTCAAAGTCTAAAGTCGTTCCTTTGCCGTTCGCTGAATTATTGCCTTTTCCTCTCGCCATGACACTCTTCCCTTAACAGTCTCTAGCTATTAGCATTTCCCACGAAATCGTTTTTAAATCGAGCCCGATCCAATGAGAATCTCGATCATCCCTTATCGCTTCCACTTTGCGCTATCGCCCTTGACCTTTATTATCCCGTTCTTCTCCAGTGACCTGGCCAGCTACTCCGCCGCTCTGCCGCCTTTTATCTCCAGCAGATCTCCGTCCTTCTCCATATCAAATTCGCATCTCTCCCGGAAATCTTCCAGGTCCACCTTTTCCGGTGACGGCTCTTTCAGGTCGGAGATCAGCTTTCCCAAAAAGACAAGGCGCATATACTCCCGTTCATATTCGTCTTCAAACTCATCATTCAGCTCATTGTAAACACAAGTGCTAACTGAGATCTAATCCATGAGTTCTCATGCAAAACCTCTTTATCTCATCCGCTACAAAACCTCGCCATCAGGCAGGGTGTCGGATGAGAGAGGTTTTGCTGGAATCCCGGGAGGACAGGCAGCATGTCTATCAGACTTTATCGAGAAGCGAAAAAGCGGCGCATGCGTCTTCTGTGCTCTGTGCGCCCGCGCCTGCCAAACAGGCGCGCGGGAGGACTTGATTTAATCCATTACCCAATCGATACAGCGAGGAACCTAAAGTTGATTGCATTCGATTGGCTCTCCGTAAGTGCCATCTAGGCTGACGAGGTCTTTTGTTGCGGTTTTCATGTTCAACAACTCATTATCGGTAGACTACCTGTTTCATATTGTCCGATAAACTATTTCCGCTCAAGAATCCTGGGCAATGAGAGAATGTGGCCTGAGGAACAGACTCGCAGTCGGCTTATGGATGGAATAGATACGGCATTCTTCAAAGCTCCCGTAGTAGTAAGGAGATTTCAGCCGGATGATCTCGAGGCAGCTTTAGAGATCGACCGGGAGGTCTTCGGCGGATACGATCCGACCATCGTCTCGGCCTTTTATGAATATCATGCCGGCAGCACTCTTGTCGCGGAGGTGAGTGGAATTGTGGCCGGCTTCGTCCTGGGATTCAAGCATACTCCATTCGAAGGCAGGGTCTTCTGGCTGGCCGTAAGGCCAGGCTTTCACAGCCGCGGCATAGGCATGAGGCTTATGCTGGAGGTTTTACGGACCTTCCGGCAGATGGGTGCTCTTTGCGCCACCCTGGAGGTCAGATTGAGCAATAAAAAGGCCCAGTCGCTCTATTTCATGCTGGGCTTTCGTATGATCGGCCTCTGCCCTGCTTACTATAGCGACGGTGAGGCAGCCATCATCATGAAGCTGCGGCTTTAAGCACATCAGGTTATTATTACTCCACGCCCCGAGCAGTCAGGCGGAAATCCGCCGTTCCCCCCTCCGGGGAAGAGCGGTGCTTCATGAGCCGGGCGCTACGCAAACCCTCTCCTTTCTTCTCCAAAAAGATAATAGCCTTGCAAATGTGCTCCAGGCCCGTTCCCCCTAAGGGCCGCAGCGAGTTGTTCTCAATGTCCATATAGACCTGATTGGTTATTACTACGGGAATCCTGTGCCTGCGAGCAATCTCTTGCAGTTCGGAGAGCTGGACGGTTAAAGTTCGGCGAATAGAACGGTTATCTTCCGCTTCCAGAAGAACGCGATAAAGGGATGTTGCCGAGTCGAGAATTATCAGGCCTAAATCCCGGCCGGCGATCTTAGAGGCCTCGCGAATGGCTATCGCCTGCTGCTCCAGGCTCATGGGCTCAAAGATCATGATCTTCGCGGCCATCTCTTCTGCGCCGGGGCCGGCGATCTGTTTGAACCTCTCCGCGGAAAAGCCCTCCGTATCTATGAATATAACGCGTAGGCCGCGGGCTACCGCCTGCACCGCCAGTTGCATGACTATGTTGCTTTTTCCCGTGCCTGACTCACCGTAAAGCTGGCTTATTATGCCCGATTCAAATCCCCCGCTTAAGAGAAGATCCAGGCTCTGGCAGCCGGAAGGCAAACGGTCAAGCATGAGCGATCACATGAATCACTATCGTATATGCGTAAAGCTATCGATCCTTTCCATGAGCCGGTCCATGGCCTCTCGCTCCCTGGGACCGCCACAGCGGTCGATGATCCTTTGCATCTTCATCAGCTCCTCGAAATAGGATTCGGTGCGAAGAGCCAGATACCGGGTGGCGGCAACCGCCGCTTCGATCACAAGGTTTGCACCCCGGTTGCAGGCACGAAAGTCTCTTCTCAAAACCTCGCACTTAACCAGCTCCACCTGGGCGATGATGATATCCGTGGCAAAAGCCTCGCATTTAAAGAGCCCCCAGGCCTCTGCCTCTTTTAACACGGGCAATTCTTCCCGGCGCGTGAAATATTCCGGGGCAAGGTCCTCTATTGCCGTCTCCGCGAAGAGCCAGGCGTCGTGGCTGATATTGGCCACAAACCATCCCTTAGTCAGGATGTTTTCATAGGTATGAGTTCCCAAGAAAAGTCGCACATAAATACTGTCTCCATCTCTGATGATGCCTAGAGGCGCAGCATTGATCCTGCCTGCACTCTCCGTAGTTGCGATTACCTCGTTTATGCCGTCTTGTATTCCCAGCTCCTCTAAAGCGTCATTTCCATAAAGCATTATTAAAACCTCAAACCCCTCAGAAGGGAGATAAATAAAGATGCTGCAATCAGGTCAGCCGTGGACCCGGGATTGATGTCCTGCGCCAGAAGATTGCGGTCAAGCTCATGAGCCTTGCCAAGGGTGTCATCCCGGAGTGCCTCGCCCGCCAGGCCTGAGACCTGACGGGCCAACTCCACCCCAAATTTGGCGCAAATCAGGCTGTCGGGCACCTCCGCCAGCGCCTCCAGGAAGGTTCTGACCACGCCGTCGTTCAGGCCCCATCTGCCGATTTTCTTGGCCATTCTATCTGCGAGCAGAAATGAGCGCTCATAATTGGTGGACCATTCGCGAGCAACAATGTCGTGCTTAGAGGAGAGCCTCATCAGCTCCCGCAGAGTCTTGCCGCTGCCCTGAACGGCTTTTTGCCAGTTCTTGTCATTCAGACTGAAATTGTCCACCTCGGCAACTCTGGCTTTGGCCTTCTCGAAGGCACTGTAAAAGTCGATGGCATCGATTGCGGTGGTCTTCTCCAGAACATCTCTTAGCTCTGCCTGCAATTCGCCAGGCCTTCTTGCAGCGATAGCTATGGGAATCATGAGAACCAGAGAGCCGAAATGGGTATTGCTGTTCAAATTCCAGGTCTGCCAGGCCTCTACCCCCTCTAGAATAAGGGAGCCCACGCTCCTCCTACTTTGGGCAGCTTTGCGAAAGACGGGGTAAGCGGAAACGGCGCTGGCCAGGAAATGATGAAAGCCTATATCGGAAAAGTCGTGGCAGCGATCCACATTGCCGGGCTTGGGACTGGAGGAAAGCTCAAAGAGCATAGCCAGCACGGCACACTGGGCCACGCGGTCGGGACTTCTGTCTATGCTCATGTCTTATCGGGAGGATTTGGAAAGAAGCTCTTTTGCCAGCTTCTTTTTCAGTTCCATGTACTCCTTTGCCGAAAGCCCAATTCTGGCCAATGCAGCATCACGCAGATAGCACAGCTTGCTTATTTTGCAGCACCACACAAGGCTGCCAAAGCAGGTGCCTTCGCCCTTCTCCAGGGGGGTGCCCCTGGCAAAGGAGAGCTTCTTTTGCATAAACTCCTCCGGCGTCATGCCTGCCCTTTTCAGAGCGGCGAGGACCGGGCATTTCTTGACGGGGGGACAACAGAAGGCCAGGCCGCGCAGGTCGCCGCCCGCGCAGATGTGCTTGGGTGCATTGCACCAGCCGCTCAAAGAGTCATATTCCTGCAATGCCCCGGAGAGCCACTCTGCAAACTCGGGATCCGCTCCCCGCAAAGATACAACGTCCGCACCCATGGCCAGCAGATTCCTGGCATCTTCAAACTCAATGATGTCAGCCAGGGCCATGATGACCGGACCTCTGCTGTCTTTTGCCTTCTTGACCATTTTTGGTCCGGCTCCGTTCAGGCCGCGCAGGTCGAGGTGGATTCTGTCCAGCTCGCTCTCATTGAGCTTTTCCAGAAGGGCATTGGATAGGTCTTCCGGCCTTATCCTCAGGGAGAGGGTGACGCCGCAGTGCTTTAGGCGTGGAATGAGTTCCAGAAGGCGGATCGGGTCGCGAACCTTGGAAAGTCTCAGATCGAGCAGGCAGAGATTTTTGCTTGCGAGCCGGGCCGCCTCCAGGAGGGGCTCATCGCAGGAACAAGTGACGGACAGTCCAAAGGCTCCGGTTCCCTTCTGGCTGATTTTTTCCAAACCGACCTGCATCTCATCGAGAGGAACCTCATCCAGATCGAAGTCATCCAGCAAGAGCAAGCCCGCTGCATTGTTAAAGACGGGCTGGTTATGTGAAGTAATAACGGCAATGGGATTATCGATATGCAGATATCCTACTTCAAGCATCATGGCGTAATGTCGTCCATGAAGATATCAGCCTTTCGCTGCTAATGTCCTCTGCCATTCTTTATATCCCAGAAAATCCTAAGGCTTTACGATGATATCATGGTGACCTTCAGAGTAGATGCAGATGCGCGGGCAACAATCCAGGGATCGGAGGACCAGGAGAAGCACCCCATAGTGGCCAAGGTTAAGGGGACGGGAAAGGATGGGGCTTTGAGCGTCCAGGTCTCCGGGGAAGATAGCAGTCCCATATCGGCACGGATATCCGGCGATTCCAGGAGTCCCATCGCCGTGGGGCCCATAGAGGTTGCTCCCATCACCATAATTCCGAATTTAGAATCGGCGGCAAAGACCATTGATTTTGGCGCACTTATCGGTGCTTTCACAAAATTGTCCCAGGGAATCAAGGTGGAGGTCGCCAATTCTGGTGCACCCCTGTCCATTGCTCTCGGGAAAATCCCCGTGGATTTGACTATATCCGTTTCTTCTCCTGCATCGGAGATGGTCTTCAAGGTGGAGATCAAAGGGACTGTAGGTGAGAACTGAATTATTAATCTTGCCCCAATTTCATTCTTGCCGGCCTTTCTTCCATTCGCGATAAGCTTCGTTCGCAACGGGGATCAGGGATACTACGACTATAGCTAAGATTATAAGGGTTAAAACCTCGCCCGATTTGGGAAGGATGTTGCCGAGAATATAGCCGGCTCCAATGAGAAGTATGCACCAGAAAATACCTCCCAATGCATTGTAGGTGACGAATGTGGGATAATCCATGCGCCCTGTTCCGGCAAGTATCGGGGCGAAGGTGCGCACTATCGGGACAAACCTGGCCAGCACGATTGCTTTCTTGCCATGTTTCAGATAGAACTTTTCTGCCTTCTCCATATAGACCGGTTTTCTAAAGAAAGAGTCCGGCTTAGAAAAGAATGCTGCACCGAACCTATTTCCTGTCCAATAGCCGACCTGATCTCCCAGAAATGCACAGATGATCGATCCTAATATAATTGAGTAAATATCGAGATGTCCGTTAGCTGCAAGTATTCCCGCCGTGAAAAGAAGCGAGTCTCCCGGCAAGAAGAAGCCGAAGAACAGACCGGACTCGGCGAACACGAAGCCGAATAGTGCGAAATAGCCGAATGTGCTGAGGATTTCTTCGATGGAAAAGATCATGCGGCCTCTACAATTGCACTATTGTATAGAAGCCTTTTGGAAGCATCTTTCGAAATACGCAGCGACCTTCTTTAGATGCTCTCGAATGCTTCCGGCAAACATACCTCCCATAACGATATTATAATTTATGCCGGCAACGTCTGGGGCATCGAACATGCCGCCCTGGTTATACATTTCAAAACACTCAGGAATGCTGACGTTGGAGGGGCACGGCATGCAGTATCTGCACCCTGCGTAGGGTACATTGATGCGCTTCCTATACTCGATTTCCGCTTCTTTAAAAATTTTAACTCCCGACGGCAGCCTTAGCTAGATGTTTTTTTTTACAAAATATAATATAAATAAACAAACCTCTATTTCCAGTCCATGAAAGGAATGAAGACAAGGAAAGCTTCGATCAAGGTCTTTTGCGGTATTCCAAACATTCCCCATCTTTTTAGACGAGAAAGTTTCATCTGT
>JAPKYC010000029.1 GCA_026394505.1 Methanothrix sp. | reverse complement strand
TGTACGCATCTCAAATCCAAGCTGGCCTGCGGCGGCACTGTGAAAGAAAGCCTGATCGAGCTGCAGGGCAACCATATTCAAAGGATTAAGGAGATCTTGGTGAAGAAGGGATTTGGCGCAGATCAAATAAGCACCTGAATTCCCTGAAAAATTCTTAAGATCTTTTTCTTTTAGTAGATCTCTTCCAAATCCTCGATATGAGCGAAGGCATCATCGAGCTGTTTTCGGGCCCTGCTCCTCTTCTCCTTCTCGTCCTGCATGCCTCGAGCTGCCTGGGCATAGATGGATTCCAGCTCCGGGGCGCTGGCTACGGTGAAGACCGAGAGCACCTTGGGACGCCCTTTCTTGACCACAATTCCCTTGAAGACGTGGCCTGCGCTGGCAGAGAGCCTCTCCACCTCTTTGGTGATCTCATCCACGTCCAGAAGCTCCCGTGAGCCTTGAATGATGATCATGGCTCTGGCGGCGTCGTCCGCAACATTGGCAGGATAAAGCAAATTAACAGGCTTGAGGCTGTTCTCAATGGCGTCCTTGATGGACAAATTCTTGCTATCTGCCTGATAAAATCCCATAGTGCCGATGCGTAGTCCCCCATTCATCACCGTCTTGAAGTCGCCAAGATCGGTTACAGAGAGCATCTCGGAATCCAGAGATTCGATCAAGAATAATAAACGTTTGGCGATCATGTTGTTGATCTTATCGTAGGCAGAGGCAATATCGCCGCTAAACCTCTTCATGTACTGATTGTCGGCCAGGATGATGCCCTCTGCGTCCACCTCCATCAGCTCCCTCATGCTAAAGGCAGCATTTTGCAGGTAGAGGGACCCCTCCTCCCGGAAGGGCAGAACGGCAACCGTGATGACGGTGATATCTCGGTACTGCCTTTTCAATTCATTTATGAGCAGAGGTGAGAAAGATGAACCGGTCCCTCCAGAGGTAGATGTGATCACAAAGGCAATATCGAAGTCACCCCTCTTCTCGATCTCGCCCATGATCATGTCGCGATTGTCCATAAAGGCCTGCTTGCCCACATTTCTATTGGCACCCACTCCGTGCAGATTGGCGACATGCATTCTATCTTTGGCCGTGGTGAAGCGCAGCTCCTTGAGATCATTTATGGCCGTATTTATGGCCAGAGTCTCCACTCGACTGGGAAACTTGGGCCGCAAATAATACTTGGCCAGCTTTGCGGCCCCGCCGCCCCCAAACGCTTCCCTATTTATTGCGTCCAGTATTCGATTACCGCACTGGCCTACGCCGAGCATGAGTACGTTAAGCATGATATCATTCTCTATGGATATGTATCTTCATCAATATTTATACTCTCGGTATCGCCTATACATCCAGGCAGTGATGATTGCAATTGGGATAATAAGTAGTAGATATTGATATTTATACTCTCGTTCCAGGACAACTACCTCAGCCGTGCCCTCCCGGATCACAGATCCATCTCCGCCGTCATAGCTGACTTTGAGGCGGATAGTGTAGTTGCCCGGCTTTTGGCCCGATAGCTTGGCCGAGTAATTCACATCTGCTCCCGGCAAAATCTCAAAGAAGCTCTTCCCCAGGCCCGTGACCTGCAGGCCAACGGAAGGCATGACGGTCCCATCCGCTTCTATTCTGGTAGCGGAAGCTGTTCCTAAATTGGAGATGCTGATGTTCAGCATGCCTTTTCCATCCAGTACTATCGGTGCATAGCAGGCGAGCTTGATGGCCAGATCCGCCTTGCTCTTGGGCCTTATCAGAATGTTAAAAGGCTCCGAGCTATTTGATTTGGCATTCTTCTTTGCGTCGGCGTAGCTGACCAATATGGCAGGAACCCGAATAGAGCCTTCTTTTACGGCGTTCATTACATAAACCGCAGAATCGGACTGCCCTGAGTCCAGAGTCTCCTTGATCTTGGGAGGATAGCCGGCAACATAAGTGAATTCAGGAAGGGGTGGTATATCTTCTGCCTTTATGCCCAGAGCCTGTCCCGTGCCGACGTTCTTGACGGTGATGGTGACCTTAACCTCGTCGCCTACACTCATTTGATTCTTATCGAAGCTCTTTTGCACGGAAAGTTCGGGCTTGTCTAATGCCGCAGCAGGCCTTTCTGAGGCACGCTTCCTGGGCGTTCCCAGGATCTGCTGATACTCGATCCGAACTTTTGCAGACTGCTCATCGAAAATATCGGCAACGGTGATGGTAATGCCCCCGTTTTCCGCGCCTCCATCGAAATTATTGGGGCTGTCCAGCAAGAGGGCTCTTTGCTCATCAAGCGACCCGCCTACTTTGGAGACTCTCATCACCACCAGTCCATCCCTTACCGACTGGATCTCAATGAGCTCCATCTGATAGTCACCCAGATCAATGCGATCTCCAATATTGAGGGTAAAATCCTTAAAGGTCACCTCATCATTGTTATCGCTGGCTTCTTTGGCATGGGCTGCTTGAATCAAGAGAATATAGAGTAGCAGATAGACCAATCGCCGCATCTCTGGAACACCTTTCTCTGAGCATTATATTCTTTTTCGATTTGTTTTTTTCTCTATCTCTGGATCGATCTCCAGGCTTAAATCGATCCATCTCGCGTTTCTGGTCAGAGCTCCCAGAGATATCACATCCACACCGCTGGCGGCATATTCGCGTATATTTTCCGGCGTTATGCCTCCTGACGCCTCCAGAAGCACGCGATCTCTAAGGTCCTTTTCCAAAAGTAGCTCGACTCCCTGGACAATCTTTTCCGGGTCCATATTATCGAACATGATGATATCTGCGCCACCTTCTGCCGCTTTAATCATTTCATTGAGGCTTTCTACCTCCACCTCGATCTTCTTGGTGAAACTGGCGCGCTGCTTGGCGCGGCGCAGGCATTCCTCCAGGCCCAGAATTTTTATGTGGTTGTCTTTGATGAGCACGGCATCGGAGAGATTGAACCTGTGGGTATCGCCACCACCTAAAAAGACGGCCTTCTTCTCGAATACTCGAAAGCCGGGAGTGGTCTTGCGAGTCGCAGCAATGCGTACGCGCCCGCCGACGGAAAGAACGCACTCTCGAGTTAATGTGGAGATGCCGCTCATGCGTGCCATGAAGTTCAAGACCAGTCTCTCTGATTGCAGTATGGCTCTGGCACTTCCGTGCACGAAGAGAACCTCGCTTGCCGCAGGCACAAATTCGCCGTCATCGTAAAGAGGCGCGGCTGTTAGCCCGAAATATGCAAAAATCTCCTCTGCCTCTGCCAGGCCGGATATGATGCAATCCTCTTTGGCGATGATGACGGCCTCTGCCTCGATCTTCGGAACGAGACTGCTGGAGTCGTCCCACTCACCCAGGTCCTCGCCCACAAATCTCTCCAGCTCTGACGGCAGCATACCGCAAAGGTTTTGATGTCCAATTGATTTATAGCCTCCGATGCCTATCAAGATCGGGCTTGTTGGGTGCGGCGCTATTGGGGCCGAGATTGCAAAAGCAGTAGACTCCGGTGCGTTAGACGCGAAATTAGTTGCGGTATGCGATCATAATCCGGCAACAGCGGTGGCACTGATCGACAGCTTGCAGCATAAGCCGGCTAGGCTCAAACTGGAAGAGCTGGTGAGCCTCTCCGATGTGGTAGTGGAGGCGGCCAGCCAGAAGGCCGTCCCGGCCATTGCCCGGGCTACACTGGAAAAGGGAAAGAGGCTGATGATCATGAGCGTGGGGGCTCTCGCGGACAGGGAGTTCTTTGCCGAGGTGAAGGCCCTGGCCAAAGAGCACGGCTCACTGGTTTATCTACCCTCGGGAGCGATATCGGGCCTGGACGGCCTTAAGTCCGCCAGCATAGGCACCATTCGCAAGGTGACTCTCACCACCACCAAAAACCCCGGCGGGCTGCAGGGCGCGCCCTATATTCTGGATAATAAGATCGACCTGGATGCGCTCGCGGGGCCGACGCTGATCTTTGAAGGAAGCGCGCTGCAAGCAGTGAGGGCTTTTCCGGCCAATGTCAATGTGGCCGCCACCCTTTTCCTGGCAGCCGGGGAGAGCGAGGTACGGGTATTGGTGGTCGCGGACCCGGGCATTCATGTAAACCGGCACGAGATCGAGGTTGTGGGCGACTTTGGCCGGATCTCGACCCTGGTAGAGAACGTTCCCTCGCCCAAGAATCCCAAGACCAGCTATCTGGCGGCGCTTTCAGCCATTGCTACACTACGATCCATTGTGGAGCCGGTGAAGATCGGGACGTGAGGACTAAATTATGGCTCTTCGCTATTTCCAGTTGTTAGTTAGTCGCTCTGTGCGTCCTTCTGTGAACTGTGGTGTCTCTGTGGTGGAAACGTCGTTAGCCGCTGGTTATAACAAACGGCTGACGATACTACCACCACATGGTCAGAGCAAAGACGCTGCTGGCTGATCTACGCAGAAATGACCCGGAGGTTCCTGCCGGGGTGCTGGAATCTTTAGAGCGTCTTGCAGAAAAAGCAGAGGATGCTATGCGCATGCAGTTTTTGCTGGGATTGAAAGGCGAGCAGCCGAGATCGACTTCAGCTATTTTGGATGCCTGCTCAAGGGCACTTGTGGATTCTCATTTCAGAGTTGAGGAATGAATAGAATTCCTGGGGGGTGCACCATAAGGAAAGAGAACGGAAGATTATTATGGTCTGAAGTATTCATAAGACTCAGCGGTTCCGGGAGGTTAAGAGGCTATTGAGAGGCCTCGTATTACGAAAACCTCCGAGAAGACATATGCACAATCTATCCATGACTGAAAAGTCGTGGTCCCATTGAAACAAATGCGGATGTTGGAGAGGATACGAAATGAAAAAATGTATTGCTGCATTATGCTTATGCATCGCTCTTTTGATCGTACAGGGCGCTGCTTATCCTGCGCCAATTCATATCGGTCATGGCCTTATTGGGAACCTGAACCCGCATGAAACTGGTGCTATCGTTTTGGGTTCGTATTTCGACCCAAATCAGGGAACCTATGACAACTATTGGAGCTTTGAATCTCGGATATTTGACTATTGGCGTCTAATGTCTTCTAGATTGTGTTGGAGATGAGTCAACTACCACCCCCTAAAGGAGGTGGCTTGTAGCTAGTGGTTAGTTAGCCCGCCACGATTGGCTGGTTGACAGGCAGCCTGCTACGGTCAGCTCTGCTGAATGCAGCGATGTTCCTGGATGCGTTCAAATCTGCATCGATCTGGAAGCCACAGCTTTTGCATTTGAAGGTTCTACCATTGCGGTTTTCCTTC
>JAPKYC010000036.1 GCA_026394505.1 Methanothrix sp. | reverse complement strand
CAGCCGTCCAGTTCCCTATTTCGACATCGCCTCTGGCTTTCACCGCAGAAATGCCTCCTATCAGGAAAAGCTCGGATAGGCTGGCGGGGCTCATCTTGCTCAGGATATTATCATAAACGCTCATGACGGAGATAAACGCCGCTTTGGGTGCGGCTGTGACATTGATCATGAAATCCTGGCTAACCATTCCTTTTTCACTGGCGTTGAATTCGCCTCTGGTAATTTCGAAGCTTGGGCCCAGATCCAGGGAAAGGGTCTTTTCTGTGACGGTGACGAACTTTGATTCCAGGGCAGTGCAGGGCAAGGCCAGACAGGCCAGGAGAATCATGGCCGATATAAGGACTGGGAAAGGCTTCATATGGCCTGGATCTCCTCTTTCGTTGCTATCTTGACGTTCTTCTCACCCAGCACCTTCCTGGCCTTGGCGATGTCGTCCACTCGCAGGATGAGCATGGCACGCTCTGCCTTAGCGGTGACAAAGGCGTAGGCGTAATCCACATTCACCTTGTTCTCTCCCAGGGTATTGACGATCTCGTAAAGCCCGCCGGGACTGTCCTTCATCTCCACTGCCAAGACATCGGTCATGGAGACGGTGAAGGCATTTTCCTTCAGAACCTTGTACCCCTTCTCCGGGTCATCCAGGACCATGCGAATGACCCCGAAGTCGCCCGCCTCGGCGATGGTCAGTGCCCGGATATTCACACCTGCATCTGATAGCGTCTTGGCAACCTTGGCCGTTCTGCCCGGCCGATTCTCCACAAAGAGGGAAATTTGTTTGATCTCAGTCATCTTGAAAGCCTCCTACACCTTTCTGTTATCTGTTACTCTCTTGGCCTTGCCCATGGAGCGGGGGATGGTGCCGGGCTCAACCAGATCCACTTCTGCAGCTATGTTCAGCACTCCTTTTAATTCTTTTGAGATGTTCTTCTTAAGCTTCATCAGGTCCCCGATCTTATCAGAGAAGCCTGCCTGCGTCAGCTCGACTCTCACCGTCATCATATCCAGCGGCCCTTTGCGGTCCACCAGGATCTCCCAGTGGTCGCCCACCTCTGGAATGTTCATCAAGACCGACTCCACTTGACTGGGGAAGACGTTGATGCCGCGAATGATGAGCATGTCGTCCGTGCGGCCTAAAATCCTCATGATCCGGGGGTGGGTGCGCCCGCACTCGCAGGGCTCACTGTTCATGATGGAAAGATCACCGATCCGGTAGCGGATGAGGGGCAGGGCGAACTTGTGCAGCGTGGTGAAGACCAGCTCACCCGTCTCGCCGTCTGCCACCGGCTCATCCGTCTTGGGGTCGAGCACTTCGATCAGGAACATGTCAGCCCAGACGTGAATGCCCTTCTTGACATGGCACTCCGTGAACAGTGGGCCGGAGATCTCGCTGGTGCCGTAGATGTCGTAGGCATTGATGCCCGTCGCGTCCTCGATCCGTTTCCTGGTTTCCAGGGACCAGGGCTCGGCCCCGAAGATGCCCGCCTTGAGCTTCGTATCCTTCTTGATGGAGATGCCCATCTTCTCCGCCACCTCCATGATGTGCAGGAAGTAGGAGGGCGTGCAGGCGATGGCGGTCGTGCCCAGATCCTGCATCAGCTCGATCTGCCGCTCCGTGTTGCCCGTGCCCACCGGCAGCACAGCCGCGCCGATGCGCTCTGCGCCGTAGTGCAGGCCCAGGCCGCCTGTAAAAAGGCCATAGCCGTAGCCCACCTGCACCACATCGTCACTGTCAAGGCCAATGGAGGTCAGCGCCCTTGCCAGCGACTCGGACCAGGTCTCGATGTCGCCCTTGGTGTAGCCGACCACGGTGGGCTTTCCCGTGGTGCCGCTGGAGACGTGGTAGCGCACCACCTGACTCTTGGGCGCGCTGAACATGCCTGTGGGGTAGTTGTCCCGCAGGTCCACCTTCCTGGTGAAGGGCAGCTTGGAGACGTCGGCCAAAGTGCGGATGTCGCCCGGCTCTACCCCGGCCTCCATGAATTTGCGCCGATAGAAGGCGGAATGATCGTAAACGTATCGTACTACGGATTTGAGCCGATCCTCTTGAAGAGCATGCAGATCCTCAAGAGGCATGCGCTCAATATGTGGATCCCAGTAACCGGACATTGATGATCAACCTGGGGAAATGACTGGACAGGAGGGATAAAAAGCAATCGATTACATTGAACGCATGGGCAAGGGAGTAGGCGACATGATTGAACGCTGCCGCAATGCCGGCCTCCTGGAACCGGAATTCTACCTGACGGACGATTTCGTTACCATCATACGCAGGAAGCCGGAGCTGGCCCTCAAAGCAGTCATCCCTCAAGTCGGCACCAAGTCGGCACCAAGTTGGCACTAAGTAGGCACCAAGTTGCGATCCTGGAAAAATGCGTTGCAGATGCGACTTTGCTTGAACTTCTGGCCATCTCTGGGCGAAGCGACCGCACCAAGTTCCGGCAACAAGTCATCAATCCTTTGCTGGCTGATGGTCTGATCGAAATGACCAGACCAGACAAGCCCAGGAGCAGCCTGCAGAAATATCGGCTCACCGAGAAAGGTCGCGCCTGGCTTGCGGAGAAGAAATGGTGACTTATATCAGTTGGAAGGAGATTATCTCGCAATGTCTCTGAAGGAACTCAAAGCCAGTGTCGCTCTCGGTGAAGACAGCCGCCGCCAGTTCAAGCAGAACGTCACCAATGCCGATTCCCTGGCTGCGGAGATGGCAGCCTTCGCCAACTCTGAAGGCGGCACGATCTTCCTTGGAGTGGCCGACGACGGCACGCTGCCGGGGCTGGACAAAGCCGACGTGGCCCGCCTCAATCAATTGATCAGTCTGGACAAACCCTATTTCGACAGGAATGGTGTGATCTGGCTGAAGAGCGGGGCCGACAAACGGCGGGTGAACTCCAAGGAGGAACTGAGGCGACTGTTCCAATTTTCCGACCAGTTCCATGCAGATCAACTGCCCACCCGGGCCGGTATCGACAAGCTGGATAAAATGCGTTTCCGGGATTTCCTGCGCGATGCCTATAATCTGGATTATCCAAAATCCAAGCAGGAGCTGTTACGTCTGCTGCAAAATATGAGTCTGGCCACAGACGAAGGCATGCTGAATTTGGCGGGAGTGCTCCTCTTTGCTGAACGCCCGGAGTGGATCAAGCCCTTATTCATCGTCAAAGCCATTCGTTACCCAGGCAATGTCATTCATTCTACCGAGTATCTGGATACCGAGGATTTTTCCGGGTCGCTATGCAAGATCTATGATGATTCGCTCGCGTTCATCATGCGCAACCTTCGCAAAGTGCAGTCCGGGCAGGGAGTGAACGCCCCCGGCCTTCCAGAGATCCCTCCCTCCGTTTTTGAAGAGCTACTGGTCAACGCGCTGATCCACCGGGACTATCTCGTGAATGCGACGATTCGTCTATTCATATATCAGAAACCCGATCCTCGTGTCCTACGCGGCCAAAGGCCTGCTGCCTTACAAAGGATTGGGGTCCGGAATTAAACGCGCTCTGGATGAGTGG
>JAPKYC010000233.1 GCA_026394505.1 Methanothrix sp. | reverse complement strand
AAGGTAAGATAGGCCAGCCAGAGGCTTCCTTTGGCTTCGGCATAATCCTCGGGGCAGTCTTCCAGAGAAAAGACAGTAAGCGCCTCTTGTGCTGCCCGGATGGCCTTCATGCAGTTGCCGGCTTTATCCTCTCTCTGCCCCAGGGTCAGATGGGCATTGGCCAGATTATTTTGCGCCGTTGCATAAAGTCTGGGGAATTCTTCTCGAGAATAGATCTGCAGAGCATTGTTGTAAGCTTCCAGAGCTCGCCGGCAGTTTTCCTGGCGCTCTTGCCCACCCCCTTCCACATCATCTACCACTACCTCATCCTCTTCAGCTAAGGCGAGGTAAGCATTTCCCAGATTATTCTGCGAGGCGGCATAGGCCTGCGGCTGCTCATCCTTCGTTCTATAGAGCAGTGCCTCCATGCATGCGGCAAGAGCCAACCGGCAATTTCCTGCCTTATCCTCTGCCTCGGAAAGGGAGAGATAGGCTATAGCCAGGTTGTTTTTCATAGCCGCATATTGCTGCGGATAGCGAGCTGGAGAATAAACCTGGATTGCTTCCTCGTAGGCAAGAACGGCTTTTTTGCAGATGTCCGCCTGATCGGCAGCATTTGCAGCCTGGCCCAGGGTCAAATAGGCGCTGCCCAGGTTGGCCTTAGCTGCTGCAAATTGCAGGGGGCTGTCTTTGAGGTTGTAGACGCGAAGAGCTGCTTTGCAGGCAAGAGCTGCCCTTTTGCCGTTTTCTCGTCGTGTCTCCAGCTCCGCCAGTTTTCGGTAAGAGTGGCCCAGTTCATTTTGAATGGAAGCATTCTCTTTGGCAGCGGCGGTTAAAGAAAAGAAGGGCAGGGATTCTTCCCAGCAAGCGATAGCCTGCTTGAGGTTTTTGGCTCGATCCGCCAGGTCTGCCAAAGCGGCATAGGCGAAGCCCAGGCCTCTCATGACTTTAGCGCGAGGATTTGGATGGCGCTCCAAAGTATAAACAAGCAGAGCTTTTTCATAGGCGGCAATGGCGCGCTCGCAGTTCTTCAAATCATTTTTTTGCTTGATGATTTCCAGGCAATTGTCGCCTATCTTTCTTTGTATGTTGCTGCGCTGCACACGGTCCATCTCGAAGTCCAGCATCTTCTCGTATACGATCAGGGCCTTTTCATATTCTGCGACGTCACCAGTTAGCATTTCGGCTCCCGCCTAAAAAATTCCCCCATGATCGAATTAAGATGAGATTTTATGCTCTGCAATGGCTGCTTCGCCTCCTTTTCTTTTCCAACCGGATACATCCAGAGGGATTATTCTAATCGCCGCTACTTCTAATCTTCGCCCATCGCATTCTTAAATATTAAAAATTTTAGACATTTAGCCATGAACTTATTTAATATACCGAAAGTGTTAAATCTGATGAGACCCGATATTGTAATTGAAAATCATTATCATATGCTGATAGAAATTTTGCCAGGAGGCGGGGAGTTCAGGTCCTAAACCTCCTTCCTGAACCTCTCCCTCCTCATATTATTTCTCAAAATTTTAAAATCATCTAATTACCACGACATTCAGGAGGAGCAAGATAGCTCCCAAAAAACCTGCTATGGTTATTATCGTCTCCGTATTTATCTCTGGATTATGCACGGGCCGTGCCTTAAGCAGATCTAGAATATATATGTTTCGGGACTTCGCTACCAATACTCTGAGGACGGGGGCCTTTGGGCGCGTTCCAGATCTTCCACCCAGAGCATCCTCTCGCACAGGGGGCTGCTGCCCAGGGCTGGAAGAACTTGCCGTCGGCAGTGACCATGCTGCCATCCAGCGCTTCGACCAGGACCAGGTAAAGGCAATCGTAGACCGCTGCGTTTGGTCTCGACCACTTGGCAGCCACGCTGGCGTCAACTACTATTATCATCGCTCCCGGTCCTCGTGGATAAGCTCTACCGAATCGGGAAACGTCCTGCCCTTTGGTCTCTCTCGAATATTTAGAGCAATCCGGCGAGCCTGGGAATTGTCCACCTTGGCAGATTGCTCCAGAATATGCCGAACTTCCGCTTCCAGGGAACGATCGTTATCATGAGCACGGGCTTTCAGCCGCTCCACGACGGAGTCGTCGAGATTTCGCACGATGATATCTGGGCCATACCGCCTCCGATGATATCATAATGATAGCATAATCATGTAAATTACTTTGGGTTCTAATCACAGAGAAACGCTCATGACTTGAGGTCACCCATGTGAATGAAAATAAAAATATTTTTAATCAAATGATATAAAAAGAGGGCCTTTGTGCGTCCTTTGTGAGCTTTGTGAGCTTTGTGGTTTATATTCGAAGCATGATAATTCATCCTGGGGACTACGGGATTTGAACCACAAAGCTCACAAAGCTTTGCTAAGTTTAGATGGATTTTCGTACCAAACAGAGGCACAGAGCAAATAAGGGTCAGGATCGATTTTATCAAATTGCGCCAGAAAAAATTCAAGGGCGCGGGGCTGGAGGCCCTAGACCCCGCCACCCAGGTAATCCACTTTGTCGGGCGTCGCATAGGTCTTTTCATTACCAGTTCCCTTCGCACCCATGAGCTGATCCAGAGCACTTTCGGGAAGTAGATTTCCATCATTCGTCGTGTAGCTCGGCCCATTCGCCTTGTTCATGCCGTCGATGGCATGGACGATGCCGCCCTGGGTGGTATTGTTGGCGATCAGAATCGGTTTGCTCAGGTCAACCGGAGCGTCCAGCTTCTGCATGAGCAGCATGGGATCTTCTCCGAAGTGCTCTCTAACCCAGGCATTGTAGCCGTCTACCTGTGCATTAAAGCCGGTGACATTGATTCCTTTCTGAGCCTGCTCGTAGGCCTGGCCCATCTTGAAGCCGATATTGAGGCCCTCGGCAGCTCCCTGCTGCCAGTCGGTATAGCCTGCGGCCAAACCCAGGCCCACTAAGCATAAAAATATAGCAATATACTTCATCTATTCATCACTCCTTTATTTTCCACATCATTAATGGCAGCAGTCGCCGCCATAACATTAAATCAGTATTTCAGATAACCGTTACGATATTGCAGGATCCATCGATTTGGACTGCCTCTCGCCCTGGTCCAGGGAGCACTCTAGCGGAACACCGGCGGCAGTGCGTAGCTTGCACTCCTGACGATATTTGAAGTACCGATGCCACTACCTCTCTCCACATAGATCGGCACCCCCGTGTAAGGATCTATGTAGAAATACCTGGTTTCCCCGGTATTGGGAATTTTGTAAGCATAGATCGGATATCCTGTGTAGGGATCCTTCTCAACTTCTCCTATCCAGCCATCGGTATAGTTGAGAGACTTCCAGGTATTGAATGGATCAGCTACCAGCTTTCCATTCTGAATTAGGCTTCCTTTGGGAGCGTTTCCCCAGTTCCATAGGCTGCTATTGCTACTATTATTGCCGGCTGCAGCCGGCTTTGTATCATTGGCCTTCAAGGTGCCAATCACATTCCTGCCGAAATCTCCGCCCACACTCTGGAAACGGCTCGAGCTTTCTGCATAGCAATCCACTGCCAAGAGACAAGCTATTAGTACCACCATTACTGCCCATGCAGTCTTCATACTGACCCCACCAGGCTAACATGAATGCGGAGCGATAAAAGGCTTTCGCGTGTCTGAGTCATTTTCGTTGCGTCTGGTAAATTATCCAATCTAATTGAAGATCGGCGGTAGAGCGAATTTCTTTTGTTCTGTGTACTGGCCGGAAACGGGCGTAAAGCTGGCATATGTCGGCACCCCTGTTTCAGGATTAAAGTAGACGTAAATCATCCTTCCCGTCTTGGAATCGGTATACGTATAGTAGGATTGGCCAGTGATCGGGTCCACATAGGTTTTAACCGGCTCACCAGTTTGAGGATCTGTGTAGGAATAAGCGGGAGCTGCAGTACCGTAGGGATCCACGAAAGAATCTCCCAGCCAATTGTTGGTAACATTAAGCTTTTTCATTGTATATTTAGGATCGCCGATAAGGTTACCATCAACAACCAGTGTTCCCTTGGGCGAATTTCCCCAGCTCCACAGGCTGCTCTTATTATCGCTTGCATCAGCCGGCTTTGTGTCATTGGCTTTTATGGTGCTGATCATCTTTTTGCCAAAATCTCCGCCCACGCTCTGGAAACGGCTCGAACTCTGGGCATAGCAGCCCGCGGCTAATAGGCATACTACCAGCACTACCACTACTGCAAAAGCAGTCTTCAAACTGACCCCACGAGCCAAGAAAAGGCAGCAGAGAAATAAAAGCCTTTCGCACGCCTCGATCTATTGTGTAGTCCCGAAAGTATTTCGCACACGCTTTACCCCTGAACCCGTAACACGGGTTATGAAATTGGACCAACGCAAGATTCATTGGATTATCCGCCAAAAGCAGAAATGGTTGACTACAAAGCAGATTGCACTGGATATGAAGATATCGCGCAGGCGAGTCCAACAAATCTGGAAAAGCTATGCAGAGAGCAAACAAGAACCTGTAATTGGCGAGAACATGGGCCGGCCCAGGAAGCCCTTTGACGAGCGCGAGGCACAGGTCGTTGGCGAGGGATATCGGCTTTATAGATTTGGGGCTCGGATGTTGGAGGTCGCTGTAAGAAAGGTGTTTAAGATCCGCATCT
>JAPKYC010000244.1 GCA_026394505.1 Methanothrix sp. | reverse complement strand
TGCAAGAGCCACACCCTCGTGCGCGACTACGAGCGCGCCGAGCTGGTCTGCTCTGATTGCGGTCTGGTCATCGACGAGAATTTCATCGACCAGGGGCCGGAGTGGAGAGCCTTCGACCACGACCAGCGCATGAAGAGGTCTAGGGTGGGAGCGCCCATGACCTACACCATCCACGACAAGGGCCTATCCACCATGATCGACTGGCGGAACAGGGACTCCTACGGCAAGACCATATCCTCCAAGAACCGCGCCCAACTGTACCGACTGAGGAAATGGCAACGCCGCATCAGGGTCAGCAATGCCACAGAGAGAAACCTGGCCTTTGCGCTCTCTGAACTGGACAGGATGGCGTCTGCCCTGGGTCTTTCCAGAAACGTGCGGGAGACGGCGGCCGTGGTCTACAGAAAAGCCGTGGACAAGAATCTCATTCGCGGGAGGAGCATTGAGGGCGTGGCTGCGGCGGCGCTCTATGCAGCATGCCGGCAGTGCAATGTGCCCCGCACCCTGGACGAGATTGCTGAGGTATCCAGGGTTTCCAGAAAGGAGATCGGCAGGACCTACAGATTTGTCTCCCGCGAGCTGGCGTTAAAACTCATGCCCACAAGCCCCATTGACTACATCCCCCGCTTCTGCTCCGGACTGAATCTGAAGGGCGAGGTACAGGCCAAGGGAATTGAGATCCTGCGCCAGGCGGCAGAGAAGGAGCTCACCAGCGGGCGCGGGCCCACGGGCGTGGCCGCCGCCGCCATCTACATCGCCTCCATACTCTGCGGAGACCGAAGGACGCAGCGCGAGGTAGCCGATGTGGCGGGCGTGACCGAGGTTACAATCAGGAACCGCTACAAAGAGCTGGCAGAAGAGCTGGATATAGAGATAATTCTATGAGATTATTTGAATACCCTGCAGCGAATCTGCGGGGTATTCAAATAATAACATTCTTTTTAAAGTATATTGGCAAACGCAGACGATGTGACCGCAGAGAGCAGGAAAGACAGGCCGATCAACAAGAACACGACACTTCCAACTCTGGCAATCACTCTGCGATCGATCCTGCTGGATAAATGCTTGCCCAGGAAAATGACCATTACTTCTCGTCAAAGCTATCCATGGCCGCTTTAAGATTATGATGTATTGAGAATATATTTGAGAGACCAGATATATCGAGTATATTCCTGATCACAGGATGAAGTGATGCCAGTCTCATTTCACCATTTTTCTTATTCAATATTTTAAGAGTCGCAAGGAAGACGCGCAAACCTGAGCTGCTTATGTACTCGGTCTCAGATAGATCAAAGATCATTCTGGAATTATTGCCTATGGCATTATTTAGAAATATCTCAAGATCATTTGCGGATATTACGTCGATCCTTCCAGAGATCGTTATCACTTGGATATTATTGATGTTCTTATCAGTTATCTTCATGAAATTATTCCTAACATTATTAAACGCTAGACTTCAACATACGTCAGACTCTGAAACGCTGCTTCCTCCGTAGGAAAGATCTGAAATACCTGATCTAATCCCGTTATCTTAAATATATTCTGCACAAAAGGCTGCAGAGAAGCAAGCTGAAGCGATCCCTGATTCTGTCTCTGTTTCTTCAAAGCTGCCAACAAAACCCTCAACCCTACACTGCTGATATAGTCCATTTTCGCCAAATTAATGATCATCTTCTCTTTCCTTTCCACTATTGCTCCGTCCAGTTTAGCCTCCACATCCTTGGAAGTAACCGTATCAATTCTTCCAGAGATTGAGATAATACAGATATCTCCAATAAATTTCTCAGCAATTTCCATCTGCTCGCCATCCCCTCGAACTCGTTTCAAGATATATATTTCTTTTCTTAGAGTGAACTCTGCCTTTTTTTATCAAGATTAATTTATTTTTTCCATCTTTATACTCGTATTTCAGTTCATCCGTTAGTGACCTAATAAGATTTATGCCCCACCCGCCAACCGGATGATCTTGAATGTTGCCTCCTTGATTTCGCTTATTATACAAAGTAGGATCAAAGCGAGGGGCTTCATCCTCCAAGGTTACCATAAAGAATCCATTCCCGGAATCAAAGGAGACCCAGATAAGACCTTCCTCTTTATTATATCCATGATTTGTTATATTAACATACGCTTCTTCCACTGCCACCTGTAGCTCCAATATTTGTTCTCTGTCAAAACCCCCATCAGACATCCTTTTGTCAATACAGCTAACGATCTCGGGGATATTTTCTTTGCAAGAAATCAGCTTTGTCCTGTAATGATCTTTCAGTTGACCTATAGCCTTTATTATTATCAAGGTAATATCATCATGTTGCTCTGTGCTCTGGCTAAACTTAGATATGTCGGCGAGTATTTTTTTAACAATTTCTTTTGTCTCTGCCTGACAATTGCCTCTAATGACGTCGATAAGACGTTTTACTCCATATAGCTCTCCTTGGCTGTTCATAGCCTCTGTAATCCCATCTGTGTAAAAGATAGCCATGTCACCGGAGGAGAAATTAATGCGACTTTCCTTGTATTCAGCATCATCAATAATACCCATGACAATTCCCATTGGAGCTTCCTCTTCAATGGTGCCGTCTGCTGATCTGAAGAGCAAAGGAGGAGGATGACCTGCATTTGCATAATGGAAAGATAAGGCTTCCCCATCCAAAATGCCGTAAATTAAGGTTACAAACATGCCTGCAGATGCATCAGATGTAATCATTTTGTTGGCATTTTTAGCCACCCTTGATACTTTGGACTGATTTGTGGCATTGGCTCGAATTATTGTCCTGGAAAGTGCCATGAAAATGGCGGCAGGAATGCTTTTTCCAGCAACATCTGCAATTACAATTCCATATTTTCCATCTGGTTGAATAATAAAATCATAAAAATCCCCACCCACCTCCATGGCTGGAATGGTCACCGCTTCTATCTCAAATTCAGGCATATCAGGAGTCTTTTCGGGAATGAAGCTATTCTGGATATTGGCGGCAATATGCAATTCCGTCCGCGTTCTCTCCAGTCTTTGCTCCATTTTCCTTCTTTCGGTTATGTCCTTAATGGATTCTATAGCCCCGACTTTATCACCTGCCGCATTGTACAGCGTTGCTGCCTTTGCTAGCAGATAAGACCCATTTGGCCCAAGCCGGGGGATAAAGATTTCACCTAAAACAGCATCACCCTCTTTTTTGAAGCTCGCATACTCGGTTTCAAATTCCTTGAATGGCGTTAATATCATATCGACCAGAATTGGTCTTCGAAATCCGTAGAATGGCAGAGCGTGCTCGTAATTGCCTCTGTCCAGCATATCATCTGCCTTGACGCTCGTAAGGCTCTCCATGGCTTTATTCCAGACCATTACCCTACCGTTCAGATCAACGGCCAGGATGGCATCCGGCATGAAATCAATTATGTCGGCCAGACGTCTCTCCGACTGCGCGAGGCCTTCCTCTGCCAGCTTTAGCTCAGTTATGTCCCTGCCAACAGATTGAATCTCGATTAGCGATCCGGATTCGTTAAATATTCCATGACTGGTCCATTGGATCCAACGTCGGCCCTCTGGCCTCAAGAATAGGCTTTCAAATGATGCCGTAGAGTTATCGGGCATAAGCCCGCTGACCACGTCTACGGCCGGTTCCAAATTTTCGGTTGGGATCAGATTGTCTATTCTTTTCCCAACTATAATATCCAAACTATTTGAGAAGAATCTACAGAAAACCTCGTTGCAATAGGTTATTGTGCCGTCAGTCAAGGTTCTCAGGATCAAATCCGACTGCTCTTCAACCACTGCTTTGTAGCGCCTTTCGCTATTGATGATATCTTCATGAGCCTGCTCCAATGCATCGAGCATACCATTTATGGATGAAGCAAGGCCAGACAGCTCGTCCTTTCCCCTGATTCCAAGGCGGGAAGTCATGTTCTGGCTCTTGCCTATCATGGCAACTCCTGCGGTAAGAACGCTTAGCCGGTATAGAACGGAACGATCCAGGTAAAATAAAGTTAGAATAAATAGAAAGATGCTCGCCAGAGAAAATAAAATTAAAAAACTCCGCAGGCTTTTCAAACCCTGCATATAGATCGCCCTTGGTGAATCTACTTTTAGTAATAATAGAGGATTGTTGTAGATATTATATAAAATTGCATATCCCGCAATGGAGTCACTATCCAGCTTTTTGACCAGCACGGAATCATTGCCTGGCAAAGAGAGTTGGGCCTCCTTAAAGTCAGAAGGCATCTTCTCATCTTTCAATGATTTGATTGTTATATGCAATTGAGTGATCTGGGAGAGTCTGGAAACCTCCTTGTCGGTCAGATAGCGCCCCAATACCACTCTGCCCGCCGAGGCTCCATCTCCTTTTCTCACGGTTACTGGATTTGTGACTACAAGAATGGGATGGTTGGAAATCAGAATAATACCCGAATATTTGCTATGTTTGTCCAGGCATCCTGCACAAAACCCATAAAAAGATAATTGATCTGGCAGGTCAGGGGGAATTTCTATGCGGCTGCCATTTTCATCTAAGTATCTGCTGAAGGCTATTTGCCCAAAAGAATCCATGAAGAGCAGCAAGTTAATCCCCATATTGCTCAAGCTCTCATCAGAAAGTTCTTCGCTACTTAGATTATTTTTAACGAAATAGGAATCATTTGCTCTGAGGAAAGCAAAAGTATCATTCCTAGACGCCCAATAATCCGCCAGACCGTCCATGCTATCCAGCTCATTGGATATGGCGTTTAGGGCTCTCTCAACATCCTTACTTATCACTTCCTCTTCCAGCTTCGAAAAACCTAGAAGTAATTCCATTTGGGCAGTGATGTATAGGATTAGGACCACGAGGATAAGAGATGCTCCCATAACGATTAGTGTCTTCTCGCGCAGATTCATGTATCACTTCCTCCCTGGACGAATATCAAATGGAAGAGATAGCCAATTGATATGGATCAAAAGAGTTGGAGCGAAAGATCCACCAGACGCGAAGTCCATAATACATTATTGCACTTCTGCCTATTTTAACTTGTAGGATTGCGAAGGACAAATATCGCTGACCGCTGGTCAGCGAGAGTTTCGACGAGAGTATGGATAGAGATCTCAATGCAGCTATAAACATTCTGAGATAGGGGATGCAATCTCTTCGCAAAGACGATAGAAGCCCCGTCCTTTAGGGCGGGGAACGTTCACCGTAATCGTTAAATATATTCATTATCCATATTAAATCTCATTGCGCCTGATGATTATTATGATAAAATCCAATATTATACAACCTATTCCCGGAACCAGGGGAATGGAGTTCTATCCATATATTCGAAAGATAGATCTCATGTCCTCCAATTCTTTCATCCTATCTGGAGAAGACCAAATCGCATTAATAGACCCCGGTGCTCTGGACGACCAGCTCGATTGCCTGGTAGAGAACATTGCGATCATGCTTAATGAGAAGCCAAGGCCAGTGGTCGTATACCTAACCCATGCTCATTTGGACCATTGTTTTCAATTAAATCGCCTCAGAATGATCAAGGATCTGGGCGATATTGCAGTAGCTGCTCAGGAGATTGGGGCTGATGCCCTGATAAGGCAGGACTCAGAATTAACCCTGGCTGGCCTTCTCGGGAGAAAAATGGCCCCAATTTTTGTCGATATCAAACTGCTTTCCAGACAGGACATGATTATTGGCGGAGCGCTTGAGCTTGAGCTGAAAGGATGGAAGTTCTCCTATTATGTAGACTCTATTAAAATACGCTATGGTCCCGTCCTGCAAAGCCAAACGATTTCAATGGGCAATGGAGACTCGCTTGAGATATATTCCATACCCGGTCATAGCCCAGACAGCTTATGCTTGAGAGCTGGAAGTCTGCTTTTTACCGGAGACCTTTTCTTCGCCCCCAATCCGGGCATGGCAGGAGCATATGGCTGGAGCCAGTCTGATCTTATAAAATCTATTTATAAAATTATGTGGATTCTTGAGAAAAAGAATATCAGCTTTTGCTGCTCAGGACATGGCCGAATAGTCGACGTCGATACAGCATGGACTATTCTGAGCTCTATGTATCAGGATGTACTTTCGCTGTCAGGCTTGGAGGAAATCACTCCGCAGTGGGCCAGGAATACAGCAATTTATGCCGAGGATTTGATGAGAGAGCTGGAGAGGCTTTTTACAATAATAATTGGCAGATTGGCTTATGTCTCTCATGTGCTCGATTGGCTGGAGGAAAGCGGAGAGGCGGATGGCCTGCAGACTATAATTGATATAAAGCAAATTGATGAGCTTTTCTTTGAATTCAACCGCTTTGTGCCGGAATTGCATAGTGGCAAGAAGCTTGATTGGGATTTGGTACACAAAGCAGGACAGATCATAAGGAAGCTGGATCAGGTTTTTGAGAGCAAAAAGCTAGGATCGTTTCTGGACAGATCGCTTCTGAGAAGAGCCAATAGAATGCTGAACGACTATACAGTCACATATCGGGGCTTCAGGCCCACTTATTATGCAGATGATGTGGACCTCTATATAATTTTAAATGATATTATGGATTTTTCTCTATCCAAGCCTTATGAGGATGATGCCATTATCGAGGCCGATGTATATGAAGATTACATCGGGGCGCTCAGGACGAGGATAGCTTATGTAAATTTGCTTGAGAGAGCAACTCTGGAGTTCAAAGCCGACAAAAACTTACCTTTGGTGCGCATGGATAGAGAGCGTTTCACCGATGCCTTGATGGACCTCTTGGAAAGGCTCCTCAGTGCAAGGGCAACGGAGATACAAATAATCACTTGCTCTAATCAGGGCTGGGTTTCCGTATGCATAATTGTGCAGGGAAAAGATCAAGATTATCCTCTGGATGAACAAACGTGGAGATTCTTAGAAAGATCATTTGCCCTTTGCGGCGGAATCATCCAAAGATATAAAACCGGCGAGGGTTCTACAATGGAGATTGAATTCTTGCCATGTGAATCATTTTTCCTTACATGCTGAGCTATACCAAAAGATTATTATCAATGAAAAATCATTAACATTATGTTAGAGGTGATGGCTTTTGAAAAGTATTACTCTTATTACTATGCTAGCAGTTGTTATGCTTTTTTCCCTTGGGTGCATTACGTCCCCCGATAATAAGGCCGAAAAGGTCACTATCCTTCGCATAGGTTACCAGCCGACAACTCATCACGTGGCAGAAATGATCGCGCAGGTGAAGGGCTGGTGGCTGGAAGATCTAAAGCCGTTTGGGATCAAAGAGATCAAGGAATTTGGATATCCTTCAGGAGGCTCTGAATTAGAGGCTATGAAGGCGGGAGACATAGATATAGCCTATCTCTGTACTGCACCGTTTATTCGTCCCGTAACGAGAGACCTGGATGCAAAAATAGTGGTAGCTGTAAATACCAATGGCTCAACTCTCGTGTTGAGGCCCGATTTTAATTATAAAGGACCGCAGTCTCTGCGAGGATTACAAATAGGGGCCTTACCGGCAGGCACAGCCCAGGACACCTTACTGAAGGTATGGCTGGAGAATAACGGCGTAAGCATCTCCGAGGTCAACATCACTGCCATGGGGCCGGGAGATGCTGTGAGCGCCATGCTGGCAGGAAAAGTAGATGGGGTTTTCCTCCCTGAACCTGGTCCGGCGATGATTGAATTTGCGAAAAAGGGCAAGTCTGTAGTGTACTCAGGCGAAATGAAACCCAATCATGCATGCTGCGCCATAGTCGTCAGCGGCAAGCT
>JAPKYC010000261.1 GCA_026394505.1 Methanothrix sp. | reverse complement strand
CCCAACATGGCCCTATGAACCCTGCAAAGCCTCTTCTGCTCCCGGATATCGTAGCTGACCACATAGCAATTAAGTCCGCTCAATTCTATCCCCTCGATATAAAGGCAGGATATTCTTTCAGCTCTCCGGCAAGAACCCTTGATAGGAGACGCGACTGCACCTCAAGCACTCTCCTGTAGCTCACTTTGTAGCCGAAAATGGGATGAATGACCTCGGTCTGCATCCTGTGCTCGTATGCGGCGATAACCTTTCGTTTGGCCTCGGGCATTATGGAGATGCCGATTCCCGTTCTGATAAAGTCCTTTGCCGTAAGCTCCTCATTGTTGAAGAGCAAGAGCGCTGTGGCATCGGCAATTACAGGCCGAAACTCCTCCATCATGTCCAGGGCCAGAGACGGACGGCCGTATCTGGGCTGGTGATAGAAGCCGAGATAGGGTTCAAAGCCCGCCGCCTGAACCGTTACAAAGAGTTCCTTGGTCAGAACGCCGTAAAGGTAAGAGAGGATGGAGTTCACCGGATCGCGAGGAGGCCTCTTGTTTCGCCCCTCAAAGGAAAAATCTCCAGGGTCCGCTTTGAGCAGGGAGCCGAACCTGGAAAAATAGGCCGCTGCGGCTGCGCCCTCAATTCCCAGCAGGCTCTGCCGGCTGGGTGAATCTTCGGCATCCCTGGCAAGGGCCGCCAGTGATTCCAGCACCGGCTCGGGCACATCGGGATCGTATTTGCGGAGCCGAATTCTAGAATTTTCGATCTTCGCAGCTACGATTTTCCGGGCAATGGATAGCGACTTCACCTCATCTCCGGCCCACTTGAACTGCTTGATGCGTAGCTCCACATTCTTGTGGCTGTGCCCCTGGCAGATGCCCAGAAACCAGCCGCCATGAGAGAAGTGCAGCACGGGAACATTCCTCTGCATCAGCTCTACCATGGCCGGAGTGGTGATCTCCGCTCCCCCGTAAAGGCAGACCTGGGAGATCTCCCTGATCCGGGCCTCACTAACTTTGCCGTTCTCATAAGACCAGATCTCCAGCCGCTCCCCACGCTTACGCACTGTGTGCCCCTGGCCGATCACGTAAACGGGCACCGCGTCGTCCCGGGCCGGGAGAAGCATTCTGATCTTCTCCTCCACAGGCTTGCCTTCCCGCGCTTTCTCCACCTCCATCTCCCGCAAGAGGTTGACCTCGTCGGGCAGGCAAACGCCCGCCAGAGAGCAGCGGTCGCAGCGCGGGCTGCTGCGCAAGGGCGGGGGAATCTCGCCCCGCTCAATAGTGCTGCGCAGATCCGCCAAAAGGCTCTTTGCTCTGTCAATCAGTGCAGCGTCGAACTTCACCGGGACCCTTTCTTCGGAGCGGATGAAGTAGACCATGCCTTCTTCACAGGAGAAGCCGTTCTCCCGCAGGGCCAGGCACTGCGCAGCGAGCTGGATCAGATGCGGCTCGTAAAGGCCCGCGGGCGCGCGGGGCGCTTCGCCCCGCTTGTACTCTACGGGCGTGACGCTGCTGCCGTCGCCCTCCAACAGATCAATGCGACAGCACACACCCGCCTGCGGAGCGGAGAGCGAAACGGAGCGGGCGTGGAAGGGCACGAAGCCCTCCGGGACGGCATCCTGCTCTGCGTCTATCCAGCGATGCTGGAATCTGCCCTCCGCCAGATCGGCGCTGTCCAAAAACTCGCCCTGCACAAACTGCAGGTAGCACAGGCGCGGGCAGTAGGCGAAGGCGGCCAGCATGCTGGCCGGGATGAGGTCATTTCCATCTTCAATGGAACTCTTATTCTCCGACAATTTTGCACCCCTAAAAGCTTTAGAAAAGGTATAGGGATGTACCTGCTAATAATAGAGTTAGTTTGGATTTCATTTGCTGGTTGCCGCAGTTCGACATTTTTTTAGTTTCCTCGCCTTACTTGAAAGTAATAGTATATTTTCATATAAATAATAGCCGTCTCCGTCCGCTCGTCCTCCGTGCGTTCGTCCTCCGTGCGCTCTGTGACTCTGCGGTTTTATTCCGTAAATCACCAGGTGCGCATGAAATTCTCGCCCTCATCCAACACTCCTCATGCAACACCTTTATTTCCTGATTTTCGCATCAACATAGAATTGAGGCTCAAACATGCTGGAAAGGCTAACGAAGTCATTACTGGAGGCTCCCGTCTTCAAGAGGGGCGAATACAACTACTTCATACATCCCATCACCGACGGCGTGCCCGAGGTCAGGCCGGAGCTGATCCGGGAGGTTACCGGCCATATCGTGCGCATTGCCGATCTGGAGGTG
>JAPKYC010000116.1 GCA_026394505.1 Methanothrix sp. | reverse complement strand
CTCTACCTGGATGCGGTTCATATCCCCAAAGCCGGCCAGAATCCCGCCTTTTTTGCCAACGCGGGAGAGCTCTTTGCCGAGCTGGCCCGGCTGGGGGCAAAGGTGGAGGCCTGCCCCAGGTGCGCCACGGCGCGCGGCTATGCGCCCGAGGGCGGAAAGAGCAATGACTATGTGGAGGGGATCAAGATCACCAGCCTCTACCGCATGGCAGAGATGCTGGAGGAGAGCGATAGAGTTGTTGCACTAACAAGATAATCTAGAGCCTTGTGCTGCAGTTCTACTGAAGTGTACTCATCTTTCATATCACGTAAAGCGCCCCTCCAGTCTAGCTTCATGCGGCCTTTGTGCTTTCTTACCTTTTTTTCCAGCAAGAACTGCACATAATCCTCGACCTCTTGCTGAAGATCGGGTGGGAGCTCCTGGACCATCTCGGCAATCTTGCTCATGTCTCTCGCCTCAAAGTATGGATGGAAATCTAGTTATTCATGCTTTAAATATAGTTCTATTTGTGAAATCCTTTTTCTTTCTCCTGGATCGTGCCCCCTACGGCAGCGAGAAGGCGTTCGGCCTGCTCAATGCGGCCGCGGTGAGCAGCAAGATGGATGTAGCCGTGGGCCTTTACGGGGACGGCGTCTACCTGGCCCTGGCCGGTCAGGATAGCAGAGCTTTGGGGCTGCCCAATCACTCCGACATCCTTTACGCCTATCCCGAAATGAGGATCTTAGCCCATGAACTATCCCTGGCGGATCGAGGCCTCATGAGCGCCGGCCTGGTGGAGAGAGTGGAGCTGATGGACGAGGAGAAGTTCTTGGAGGAGATGCTGGAATCGGATGGCATCATACTATTATGAGGATATTTCTTTTGACAAAAACGCCTCACAGCGAGCGCACCAAACTCTGCCTGCGACTCCTGGCCAGGTCTCAAGATGCGCTGGTCTATCTGGCCGGGGATGGAGTCTACAATCTGCTGGGCCAGGGAGAGGCCGGGGAAGCCAGTCAGGCCGGCGAGACATGCCCGGCGGGCCTGGCCTTGGTGGCGCTTGTGGCCAGGCATAGAATCCTGGCCTGCCGGGAAGACCTGGAGGCAAGAGGCGTCTCTGCCGAGGGAAAGGCAACCGTGCCCGCTGATTTCTATGAGAGTCTCGTGGATGATATGATGCGGGAAGGCAGCCGGATCTATGCCTTTTAGCTTTTTTTTGGCTCTTCGCAAATTCCAGTGGCTAACCTCAGGTACCATGTTTTTCCAGTTGTTAGTTAGTCGCTCTGTGCGTTCTCTGTGAACTCTGTAAGCTCTGTGGTTAAAACGTTGTTAGCCACTGGTTATATCCAAATGATTACGAACTACCACCACCGCAGGCACGAGAAGCGCACGGAGGACTCACAGAGGATTCGGCTCAGCCCTTGATCAGGCCTTCGTCGCAGAACACCTGCCTCGCCTCCTCAAACGACAGGTCGGAAGGGGGAATGATAAGATCAGAGGGGAGGATCTCCACCGGATCAAGGGGCTCGGCCAGCTCTTTAACGGTTGATATCAAATTGGCCAGATCCCTGGCAAACTCGACCTTGTTGCCCTGGGAGACATGATTTACAATTTGATTGTCGATCTTGTTTACCCTGTCCAGCAGACTGTCGTCCAGCCGAAACTGCCCCTCACCTAAAATCCGGATGATCATTTCTTTATCTCCTCCTTCATTTTAGCCAGCATATCATTGACGCTGCTCTGCGCCTTTGCTTTGGCCAGCTCCTCGGTTAGATCATCGCTGCCGGAGTAATCGGTTAGAGTTCCAGACTCGAGAAGCTCGTCCAAAGCTGCCGAGCGGGCCCGCATGTTCTCCGTCTTCTCCTCCGCCCTCTGCACGGCCATGCCCACATCGGCCATCTCCTCGCTGATGCCAGTCACCGACTCGGTGACTTTTACCTGTGCCTCTGCCGCTGAATACTGGGCTTTAATGGTCTCCTTCTTGGTGCGGAAGGACTCCACCTTGACCGCCAGGCGGCTCTCGGCGGCTATGAGCTTCTGCTGCTGGTCAAACAGGTCGGCGATCTGCTGGTCGAGAGTTGCCGATTGCGCCTGCAGGGCGGCCTTGTTCTCCAGTGCCTTTCGAGCCAGATCCTCCCGGCCCGCCTGCAATGCCTCTTTGGCCTGGCCGTCCAGCTTGTCCAGGCTCATCTGCAGCTTGGCCTTTTGCAGCTCGAGTCTCTTCTTTGAGGTGGTGACCTCGGCTACGCCCCTTTTGACATTTTGCAGGAGCTGAAGCTGCTTTTCGTAGGACAGGTCCAGGGTCTCCCTGGGGTCCTCGATTTTATCCATGATCTTGTTCATCTTTGCCTGCACAACTGTGCTCATCCGATCCAAGAAACCCATATCACACTCTCCTTTAGTTCGATAATTGCCTTTGTGTTTATCTCCAAACTATTTATAGGCTGCTCGGAGGCTGGTGAGGAGAGTGGTTTGTATGGATTAAAAAATTATTGGTCTTCGCTTCCTCTGGCGGCCTTCTGGAGTGCGGCCTGACCTGCTATCACATATGCCTTTGTGAGCAAAAAGGCCAAATTGGTCCCTCCAATTGAAATGGGAGCTTCTCCAAGCCTTTTCAAGACTGCGTTCTCCACCTGCGGGCTCTTCGGATTGATCTCCAGCAAATCAAGCCCTTTTCCCTTTTGCCAGAAGCAATCCAGGCACTCTTCCAGAGGCCTGGCCTTATCCTCAATGAGAGAGACGGAGCCGAGTGGGCTATTGGATTCCACCCCGGCCCCGGCAGAGCGGAAACTGCGCAGGGCCTCGACTATCTCCTCCTTGGATCTGCCACGCAACTTGAAGATGAGAAAAGGATCGCTGTCGAACTGCTCAGCCAGGAGATAATAGACGGCGGCTATGTGCTTGCAGGGGTTGGACCAATCCGGACAGGAGCAATCCGTTTTCAGATCTGCTCCCTTCTTGGGGAAGAGAGATATGCCGCAATCGGAAAACGCTTCCTCGATGTTTTGCGGCATCTCGCCTGAGAGCAGGCGGGCTGAGAATACCGCTTTAGAGGCCATGGCAGCTATGGCTTTCTCCCAATCTTCCTTGGATAGGGGTGACATTTTTATCGATACATCATAGGGCTTTGGAAATGAGCCCTGCACACGGGCCTGCACAACACCCGGCTTGACATCGATGGAGATGACCTGGCCTTTTCGGGCATAGGATTTTCCCCTTGTTAGCCGGGCGCCCATATTGAAGGACTCGAGAACTCCGACAAAGCGCTTTGACCACCAGGTCTCTCCGATGGAGCCGCGTTTGCTCTTGGCTTTCAGGCCGTTCTTGACCTCTTTTGGCGATGTCTTTTCGTAGTAAGTCCAATAAGGGCTCATTTATCATCATCCCCGTTGCTCACGGCACCCCGCCGCAAGGAGAGCATATCCTTTAGCGCCTCATTGGAAAGCTCAGTCAGCCAGGCCTCGCCCGTCCCTATTACCGAATCCGCCAGGGCCTTCTTCTGCTCTATCATTTCGTCTATTTGCTCTTCCAGTGTGCCGAGACACACGAATTTGTGGACAAAGACGTTCTTCTTCTGCCCGATACGAAAGGCGCGATCGGTAGCCTGATTTTCCACGGCGGGGTTCCACCATCGATCAAAGTGAAAGACGTGGCTCGCTGCTGTCAGGTTGAGGCCGAAGCCACCCGCCTTTAGAGATAAAATGAATATGGGCAATCCTCCCGCCTGGAACCTCTGGATCATATCATCCCTTTGCTTTCGGGAGGTTCCTCCGTGCAAGAACAGGGCCTCGACTCCCAGCTTCTCCTGAAGATGGTGTTTGAGCATGGCCCCCATTCCGGCAAACTGGGTGAAGATCAAGGCGCTATCGCCACCTGCCAGGACCTCATAGAGCATCTCCTCCAGGCGGGAGAGCTTTCCGGAACGGCCCGCCAGGGTGCTTCCATCCTGCAAGAAGAGGGCAGGATGGTTGCAGATCTGCTTCAGCTTGGTCAGAGCGGCCAGGATCTGACCTCTGCGCTCAATGCCTTCCAGCGATTCTATGCGGCTGAGCATCTCCTCGACCACGGCTGCATAAAGCGATGCCTGCTCAGCGGTGAGGTTGTAGTTGACCCGCATCTCCATCTTCTCAGGCAGATCCTGGATAACGGTTGGATCGGTCTTGAGCCGCCGCAGTACAAAAGGCTGAATTATGGAGCGCAGAGCCTCGGAGCGGCTCTTATTCTTGTATTTTTCAATTGGCAGCACGAAACTCTTGCGAAAGGATGCAGCGGATCCCAGGTAGCCGGGATTGAGAAAGTCCATGATGGACCACAGTTCGGAGAGCCTGTTCTCGACGGGGGTTCCGGTGAGGGCGATTTTCTGCCCTGACTGGAGCCGTTTAATGGACTGGGTCTGCCGGGCGGCCTGGTTCTTGATGTTCTGCGCCTCATCCAGGATCACATGGCTCCAGTAGACTGCAGACAGATGCTCCTCGTCCCTCTGGGCGAGAGCGTAAGTGGTGATGATCACGTCTTTGCCTGTAACCTCCTGAAGAAAGCCAAGACCTGTGAGCCTACTCTGGCCGTGATGCACCAGGACCCGGAGGCTGGGGGCAAAACGCTCCAGCTCCTTTTGCCAGTTGCCGGCCACGGACATGGGGCAGATGAGAAGAGCGGGCTGTAGGGGGTCTTTGGAACTATCATCTTTCTCACTTTCATGCTCCCGTTCACGCAGGAGAAAGGCTATCAGCTCCACTGTTTTTCCCAGGCCCATATCGTCAGCCAGACAGGCTCCCAGGCCTATCCGGTGCAGGTACTCAAGCCAGGAGACGCCACGCAGTTGATAGGGCCGCAATGTGCCCTGGAACTCCTGGGGAGGCAGGACATCCTCCATGCTGCCGGGATTGGATAGGGCTTTGAGCATTTGCTCGACCTGGCCCTCCGCCTGAACGCCGAGAATGGGTAGGGTTGAATCAACACCGAGCAGCTCCTGGCCGGGCAGGCTCTCGCCTGGCAAGCTCTGGCCGGGAAGGTTCAGGCCAAGGCGGAGAGCCTCAGCCAGGGTCATCTCTCGGTCCCGGTTCTTCCGGAAGAAGGCAATGGCGGCCTCGATCTCTGTGGAGCGAAGCTCCATCCACTCGCCCCTTATCTGGATGAGGGGGACCTTGAGGCGGGCCAGCTCTGCGAAATCAGCCTCGGTGAGAATATCGCCGCCCAGAGAGAGCTGCCAATCGTAATTGATCAGGGTGTTGAGCCCGAAGAAGGCCGGGCCGACCTGGCCCTCCTTTTTTACCGCTCCTTTGAGCAACAGCCTTATGCCCAGGCGCGAGCCGGGGCGCTCCCACCAGGAAGGCAGCAGCACCCCGAAACCATTCTGCTCCAGGAGGGGAGCCGACTCCCGCAGGAAGGAATAGGCCTCCTCGGTTTGCATCGCCAGGCCGGTGGGGCGGGCGCTCTCCAGGCACTTTTCCATCAGAGGAACGACCCGGGATGCTTTGCCGAGGTCGGCCAGGAGCTGCTCCTGTGGATTTTTCAGCCTCTTCTTGAGAAAGGTGAGGGCGGGAGATTTGGTATGCCATACCTCTTTTGCAGGAACAAGCAGGCTGCGGTCATCTTTTGCCTGGAGGAAGAAGGCGAGAGACCAGGTTGCATCATCTTCGCATGGGGCTTCCAGGCGAAAGCAGGTGCGAAAGGGCACGTCCTCAATTTCCGGATGGATTTGTGAGACCCAGGAATTCAACTTTAGAGAGAAGGAGACCAGCTCCGAGGCAGAAGTTGACAGGCCCGTCTCTTTGCTTGTGAGGGCAGAGAGGAATTGGTCAGGCAGAGGAACTTTCTTAGGCATTCTGCCCCGGCGGGCGGGCAGGAGGGTGATCCCGATCAGGCTGTTGTGAACAAGTGTGTTCACAGCTATGTTCACGAAGCTATGGACCAGGCGGGAAGGAGTGGCCATCGGCCCAGGCTGCAGGCCAAGACAACTGGGCGGCAGGGACCGGATAAAGATATTCAGCCGCTCTTGATCCGGCTCGTCGATCACCGCCTTCCAGAGGGCTCTGCCTTTCCGGACGGCGGGCACAAACAGCTCCCGGGATACAAGCTCCAGAGAAAAGAGGGCCAGCTGTGACCAGAAGAGCAGGGAGTCGGCATAAGCTATGCCCTGGGGAGGATGGGTGGGCAATTCCAGGAGAAGATCGAGGGCGGAGCCTGCCTCCAAGCCCAGGGCCGGGACGGAGTAGGCGCCCAGTAGAGATGGTTTTTCCGATATGTTGTCCTCGCGCAAAAGCCAGGGGGAGGGAAGAGGTCCGGATTTGCTGGAGGGAAGAAGGAGAGCCAGCGCTTCCTCCCGGCAGCCGTCATCGCTCCAGGGGAAGGTATCCTGAAGAAGGTTTTTGAGATCTATGCCGGGCAGGGCGAAGGGATGAGACTGTGGCTCCTGTTTCTTTCGATTTGTTGATTTGCCGGCAGAGGAGAGGGGCAGAGCTGAGGATTCGGCCCAGATGTAGAATGTTTCCGCGTCCCAGAGGGAGTGTAATACCTGCATGTATTCGAGCCTTCGGATGCTATGTAATTAGCTTGATACTAGTATTAGTATTTGTATTTAGTTGTGTTATCTTAAGAAGGCTCAAAATGAATCAGCCTGTTCCCTTTTCCTGGAAGGCAGCCTTTAGCTCTTTTGGCTTCGCGAGACTATCCTCGGTGCGCTCTAATCTTTGATCCAGATGGCACAATATGTCTCCCCTCATCCTCTGGCCCGGTGATCTTCCGGAAGCTCGAGTATGCTCCAGATCCCTTTGTGAACTCAGATTCAATGATGAGGGCATTCTTGATTTGTAGCGCGCAGGCGAACCTCTCCAAATCCTCCGTGTCGCCCTCTGCAATCAACAGAACCTGGCCGTTCGGTCGATTCTGGACAAAGCCCGTCAGGCTCAACTCGCGGGCTAAAGAGAGCACTTTTGCCCGGTAGCCAACCCTTTGCACTCTGCCAGATATGATGGCAGTCAGCCTCTTCGTTGTATGATAAATGCGAAGGCTTTGATTATAAAGTTTTCTTTGCTTGGCATCTGAAGCTGAAAGTATCGCCCATGTGCGTTCTATGTGAACTGTGGTGTCTTTGTGGTTGAAACGTCGTTAGAATTTTATTACCAACTCGATACAGCAAGGAACCATTTTTTTGCTTTCTTGCTTAAAGCAGTATCTTCCCGGTCAGGGTTATGCGCACCTCCTTCGTCTTGCCCCTGGGCATCGTATCCAGGGCCCCAAGCTCGCCCAGGCGGGCCACCTGGCGGGAGACTGTGCTCTCCGAGACAGAGAGGCGCTTTGCGATATCGGTAATAGTAGTAGGCTGATTCATGCTTACGTCCTTTAGAATCCTCTTTTGCCGGTCTTCCAGAACCGCGGTGATATTGGGCAGGGCGACCTCCTGGAGGCTTCTTTCGATATCGCTGTAGTTGGTGGTCTTAAAGATCTTGCCGGACTGGGAGAGGCAGGCGATGGTGAAGGCCAGGAAGATCTCCCGCGGCCCACCGGAGAGGTTGGCGATGACCTGGCCCTCCGCCTTCTCCAGAAGAGCTCTTAAAGAGACCACCATGCCCTCAAAATCCCGATGATTGACGCGGTGGATCTGCAGATCAATGGAGCTGTCTATCTGGCGGGAGAGGTCCCGGATGGCCTGCACCGTCAGCTCGCCGCGCGTGTCCGGCTCCACTTCGGGGCGGATGAGGATGATGGTATCTTTGCCCTCCACTCCGTATTTCACAATCAGGGATACGATCTGGGAGGAATCGAAGCCGGAAAGGGAGATGTAGGTTTTCATTATTTAGTAATGCCGGTTTAATGCATAAATGCTTTTCCATGTGACAATTGCATGATGCTGCAAATGGTCAGTCGGGCCCAGGGGCACTGAGATGCGAATTTTAACGAGGCGGTTTACGAACTATCACCACAGAGCGCACAGAGATCACAGAGGACGCACAGAGACGAATTTTGCACGGTTAGATGCCGATATATTTTCCTTGCAGGCATTGGAGTGCAGAAGCGTTTAGTTGCATGATTGTGAAATTGATGCAATAATCGACAGGTTTAAATGTGAGGGGATGTAATGCCAGAGTGATGCCGCAAAAGATCACACTGACCCTCCGGCCGGTAGCCGCCTTTGAGATGCCTTACAGCGAGGGCTACCAGCTCTACTCGGCACTGCTCTGCGTCATGGGGGAGGACGATTCTGCTATGGCCAAACACACACACGACTCGCCCATCAGCTCCATCTCCCTGCATCCAAAGATATTAAACCTGAGGAGTTGCTGAACTTACTAGCATTGGGATTGGCAGAGGCTAGAGGTAATGCTGTGCAGCTTGTGATCAACAGCTATGGGGCATATCTTCGCAAGAGCGGGAACTGCTTTCTGGTAAAGAGAGAGGATAAGAGCTTTGAAGTTGCGGTTAGCAAAGTCAGCAGTATTTTAATAACAACGTCTGCATACATCACCACAGATGCCATCAAGCTGGCCGTGGACAACAACATCGATATCGTTTTTCTCGATTCCTACGGGGAGCCCTACGGCAGGGTATGGCATCCAAAGCTGGGCAGCACCACAATGATTCGCAGAAGGCAACTGGAGATTTACGACACTCCGGACGGCCTGAATTTGGCAAAAGAGTGGGGACAAAAGAAGCTGGACAACCAGATCGAGCTGCTGGTCAAATTGAGGAAGACCAGAGAGGAGAAGAGAGAAGAGCTGGATGGGTTCATCGAGGAGATTGAGCGATCCAAAGAGCAGATGAAGAGGCTGCGGGGTAACATTGACGCCCGGCGGCAGGACATGCTCGGCCTGGAGGGCAGGGCGGCGCGGGCCTACTTTGATGCCCTCTCCTCAGTCATGCCTGAAAGGTACCGGTTCGCGGGCAGGAGCAGAAATCCGGCCAAGGATGAGTTCAATGCTCTGCTCAACTACGGATACGGCGTTCTCTACTCGATGGTGGAAAAGGGCTGCATCATTGCGGGCCTTGATCCCTACGTGGGCTTTTTGCACACCGACTCTTACAACAAGATGTCGCTGGTCTTCGATATCATTGAGATGTTCCGCAT
>JAPKYC010000148.1 GCA_026394505.1 Methanothrix sp. | reverse complement strand
AAAAGCTCCGTGCCTGCCAAAGATACGGCTATATCCGCATTGATCACCAGGCCCTTGTCAAGGATTCTTTCTACAATATCGGCAAGATTCTGGCTTCTTGTCGGCGCCAATGAATTCATCTATACCCCCACCTACCTTCGGCTGGCCAGCTCGTCCCGAATTCGCCTCTTATGAGCCAGTATCTTGGCCTTATGAATGAGCTTTTGCGTCCGCTGCATATCTCTGACCTTTGCCCTTTGAGTATGCCATCTCTCTTTGATCTTTCGATTATTTTCCCGGGAGCTCCCATACCAGGCTCTCTTCGTCTGCATAAGTGAAGGCAGGACCTCGTCTCTTATCCTCCTCTTATGAGCAGTTACCACGGCGTGCTGACGCCTCCTGTTGTCCAGGATCTTTTGGCTTAGAAGGGCCATTGTCTCGTATCTCCATTAGATTTTTTCATCCTCAAATCCCATCTGCACTCTGCCCCGGTAAATTGCCCGAATGAAGCCTGGATATCCCATTGATCCCGAAAAATGCCGCTTATGTTCATCGTTTTCTTCCATCTCCTGGAGTATCTGCCAGAATTTCTTTGTCGGGCAATTTTCCAAATTTCCAACTTCGTCGGCCATATCTATCCCAGGATATCCATCTTTGAATCGAGGTCCATCTCTAAAACCTTCTGAGCTACATCCAACTTATGCAAGAGCTCCGAGTTTTTCTTTTCGTATTCCTGGCGATCAAGCTCCCCGAATTCGTAGAGCAGACGGGTCTCTTTTATCTGGTCCTTGATCTTTTCCGGATTGTAGTATCCTTTTAAGGCAAACTTATGGATCTGTTCCAGTGTCCAGATCATATCCAGCCCGGGCAGGGATATTCCAATGGATCGCAGCAGAATATCATCTATGAAGAACATCTAACGAAACCCCCTTCGCTTGCCTCCCAGGATATGAATATCTACGAAGTTATAGGCCGGCCAGGGACCGGAATACTGCACCCTCAAATTATTGTATTTTTCCGTCAGTCGGCCAACTTGATCCGAAAACTCATCCATGCGGCTTTTTTCCACCAGAAAGCTGCTATTAAAAATCAAGCGGTCGGAAAAGAGCTTGAGCTTTTTGTTATCAGAGGAAACTGCTAAGAGGCTGTGCAGGAAATCAGAACTGCATTCCTCAAGCTTTGTTGGACCCATAGGATCGAGATCTTTGGGAAGAAAGACCTTGATGCCAAGTTCCACCTTGCCGTCTACAACCGGCAGTGCCTTTTGCATGGCCTGATAGCCGGCGCTCATGGCAATTTGCAGCAGCTTTCTGCTCTTGAATGCCATGCCATAGGCCACGGGAATTACGCTGTGCCCCTGCATTACCTGTTCCACCACATTCCTGTGGACCTCTACTTCCGGCTCATCCACAGCGTAATCCCTGTAGGTCACATCGCTGACGACGGGGCTTAGGTCCCTGTAGTCCAGAGTATAGACCTCACTGGCATCAAAGCCGAGATTCCCAAAGCTCTCCCTCTCCTTGAGATATGGAATGACGCAATAAACATACTTTCCTAGGGTTTCGGTGACCGTCTTCTCAGCCTTAAGAATCCTCCTTACCAAGAAGTTACACCTCTTCCTCGACCATCTCCATGTCCGATCTTCTGCGCAGCATTATCCTCTTGTAGCCGAGAAGCTCCCCATCCTGGTCGAACTTCATCTCGTACCTTCCTAAAATATCCTGTGTGTCGGGCACGGATTTTCTTTCCAGCACCTCTACCTCTGCCACCCAGCCTTCCGCATCCTTGTTCAGGCTGATGATGCTGTCGAGTTTCTTCTTCAACATGGTTTCTGCTGCTTGGTTTGCTATCCCAAGAATTTCCTGAATCTTCATGCATGGTCACCTAAGGAGTGTAGATAGAGAGCTCTCCGTGAATGGGGATTACTTCCACGCTCCCTCCCTTGAATTCATGAATTCTCTCTTTCAATTTATATTTACCTACTTCTTCCGCTAATCTATAGTAGCGGAGAAATGAGGCAAGCTTATGCCTCCTGGCTTTGACTGCATCTCTGCCTAAGGCTTCTTCCTCAAAAGTTCCATCCGGTTTGAGGGTGAAATAAAATGTGGCTCCCACCTGCCTTCCGTCCTGCATCCTGGCTTTAATGACCAGAGCATCGGTCTCATTGAATGCAAGTCCCGGAGGCTTCTTGTGGAAGAGCTGGCTTATTTTATAAACTTCAGCTTCTTCGACTACAGCAGTTAATGGTTGCATATCGATTCTTAGGCCAAACTAAGCCGCCAACTCCGTAACCAGTCTCTTCTTCTCTTCCATATCCTTGGGGGAGCTGGTCTTGCTGGCTATGACATCGATGCACAGTTGCTTGAAATCTATGGCTAAATCATCGCGACCCTTCAGGGTCTGCAGTCCTTTGGCGATCATGATGCAAGCTCTGGTGCCGGGCTTCTGGGCATCGGGAAGCATCTCTCTTATCGATCTTACCAGCTGCACGATTCTTTCGGCCTTGTCCTGAGAAATTTCCGTATGCTCCATCACTATCTTGACCTCGGTCTCGTAGCCGTAGTAGTCGGTATATATGCCCACCATGCGATCGAGCAGTGCATCTTGCGGCCTGTGAATTCCAGCGTATTCAATGGAGTTGCTGGTGAGGATGGCCTTGAAATCTGGATGAACTTTTATATACCTTTCTTCTCCGAATTTAGTTGGTAGTTCCAGGATGCCTTCCTCAAAGACGGACAGGAGAACGTTATTTGATGCCGGCTTGGTTCTGGAGAACGCGTTGTAGATGAGGGTGTAGCCATATTTGCAGGCCAGGGAGAGGGGATTGTCCACCCACTCGATCTTCATGGTATCCTTGGTCTTGAAGACATTGTGGATGTAATTGTCTCGCACGCTTTCGCTCTGCATCTGAGAATAGCCGCCAATCAAATCGGATGTGGTTATGGCCTCATCTCCGTTTATCCAGACCACAGGTCGACCAAGACCTTTGGCCACATGCACAGCCAGACTGGTCTTGCCGCAGCCCGTAGGCCCAATCAGATGCACGGGATAGCCTGCTTGAAGCCAGAGAGACAATCGGTTTTCCATCTCCATTACCTCCGGGGTGCTGATGAAGTGATTTGCCT
>JAPKYC010000154.1 GCA_026394505.1 Methanothrix sp. | reverse complement strand
ATCAACGCCGACTCCCTGGGCTACGTGAGCCTCAAGGGCCTGGTGGATGCGGTGGGCATACCTAAAGAGGATCTTTGCATGGGATGTCTGACTGGGCTTTATCCTGTGGAGATTCCGGGCGAGAAGTGCATGGCGGCGCAGACCAAGCTCTCGGAATATCTAGATTCTGACTGCTAATAACAACAATATAATAATAGAATTTATCCTGATGCCGCGTAGATCAATGGCTGGAAATGAAGGAAAAAGGTCCGGCTCGGACTGGAATCCGTTTATCTAACACTGTTTTCAAGCAGCTTCGGCTCATATGGGCCAATTCACTTTTTCGCATTTGAGTTGAGTCACCATCTTAAGGCAAATAACAACCTGCATGATATGGACGTTAGACGGACTTGAAGGGAAAGTTAAAAGTATTTAGAATTAAAGTTTGTTGGTGTTACATAGAATCCATGTAGCTCTGACAAGAGGTGGAAAATGACTGAAGTACTGGAAAGCGGGAAATTCTGTTCGAACTGCGGTGCAAAGGTCAATTCAAAGGCCGTAATATGTCCCAGTTGCGGTGTGCAGCAGCCGGTCGGAAGAGAAAATGTATCGAGCTTATGGTATCTGGTCCCCCTCTTCTTTGGCTTTATCGGGGGAATTGTTGCATGGGCTGTCAATAAAGATCGCGATCCGAAAAAAGCCAGGAATATGCTGATATTTGGCATAATCTGGACCGTTCTGATATTCATAATCATGATGTTGTTCTCAGTATTGTTAATGGCGGCTTTCAACCCACACGGCGGATATGGATATTGATATAATAATATATCTGCTCGAACTTTTAAAATAAAGATCTTACCTAAATTATTTGAATTAAATATAAACCAATCAAGGAGGATAGGAGAGATATGGAAGATTATGACGCTAACCCAGAAATCCAAGAGGAAAAAAAGAAGGATACTACCAAAAAAACCTCGATAGAACAGCCGCAAGTAGCAGTCGATGAGCTGGATACAAGCGCGAAAAATGCCAGCCCCACCCCAACGACTGAGCCTCTATCTGCCGTTCAAGACAATAGCACCAAGTTTTGCGTAAACTGCGGCTCTAAGATCGATAAGAATGCTGCAATATGTCCTAAGTGCGGTGTAGCACAATCAAGGACGCCTGCAGAAAAAACTACCAAATTCTGCACAAATTGCGGCTCATTGATCGATATCAAAGCTGTGGTCTGTCCCAAGTGCGGTGTCAGGCAGTCGGGAAGCATGGGCTTTGCCGGTGAGAAGAATCCCGCCATTGCCGCGTTACTATCATTCCTGGTAGTTGGCTTGGGCCAAGTTTATGCCGGAAAACCAAAGCGCGGAATAGTGCTATTCGCAGCAAGCGTGGTGTTTGTGATAGCCAGTTTCTTGGTCGTTCCTGTATTAGCAGTGCTTGCATGCTGGATCGGAAGCATATATGATGCTTACAAGATTGCAGAGGGAGAGCCGGGACCGTTTAGCTTTATTGATGGCTACACCAATGAGATATAAATTTTTCATATATTTTTAGTTAGTGATAAAAAAAATAAAATTGAGCAGTTTCGCTATGCGGTTTTCTTGACGGGTGGCTTCATCATCATATGGGCCACGATCAAGCCCAGCACCGCCAATACTGCCACAATCAGGAAGAACGGCTTATAGCCACCTAGGAGCATCTTGGCCTGAGCTGAGACTATGCCGCCGATAACTGCACCGGCACCATAGGCTGTAAAGACCAGGCCATAGTTTTTGGCGTTGTCCTTCAACCCGAAGTAGCTTGCCGTAGCTGTGGGCGCAATGGCCAGCCAGCCTCCCAGGCATGCCCAGAGAATAGCGAATGCTGCTATGTATGTGTTCCCTGAGGTATAATTCGTATACATCAGCATGCATGCTACAAAGATGAGCACAAACGATAGAATCGCTGTGTTCTTTGTGCCTAACTTATCCGTAAGCATTCCGAAGACAGGCCTGGCCAAGCCATTAACCAGGGCAAAGGGAACTATCAGAAGGAATATCAAATCTTTCACAGCTTTTACAACTGCCGGATCGGTTAATGGCAGACCTAGTTCAGTGGCTTTGATTTGTGTGAATACCTCGGTGCCCACCGGCCCGGCAATTCCTATTGCGGTGAGGCCAGCCAGAGCCCCGATGGTGTAGCATAACCAGAGGCCTTTGAAGGTCCCCGTCTTGGTCATCTCGTCACGCATGAAATCTGCTTTCACAGCGGCACCAGGCTTTGGTGCAGGCGCCGTCCAGCCGGCCGGTTTCCAGCCTGCCGGCGGAAACACCAGAAACATGGAAAATACTACGGTGATGATAAGGAAAGCCAAACCGAAGATTTTGAGGATATCCATTATGCCGAGACTAATTCCCAGCATGTATTTGGTGGAATATGAGACGAGAGCTGAAGAGAGCCCGAAGCCCAGCACCGTCGTGCCAACGGCAAGACCGCGCTTATCAGGGAACCATTGCGCTGAGGTACTGATCGGGCAGCCATAGGCTATACCTACACCTAAACCACCAATTACGCCGTATAAAAGGATAAGCGCTGCAGGCGATGGAGCAAAAGAGGCTGCAATCCAACCGAGGCCGCAAAGTGCTCCGCCAGCCATACAGACCTTTTTGGGTCCCATCTTCTGGATGTAAGGGCCAGCCATAGGCATGGTTATGGCGAATACCGCCAGGAATACGATAAAAGGCCACGTCATATCCATTGCAGTTGGAGTTAAACCTAGTGTTTTAAAGTAAGCCTCAATACTGCCTCTCAATGCGCCATACGCATAGACAGCACCCAGACAAAGCTGAACTATCATGCCCACGATCACCAGAACCCATCGTCCGGATTCTGCAGGCATTCCGAATAACTTCACATCATTTGCCATATGTTCTACACCTTTTGGTTGATATTGATTTATTCACATTCAATGCGCCAAATTAATATAAATGTACCATAAATTCTATAAATTCTATAACTATTGCTTTATAAATTCCTCCTTATCCCCTCCCTCACCCTTGAAGGATTATTCAATGGCTTTGACCTAATTTCATCTCCCATATATTTAAATTTGGCGGCAATTATAGCGATTATAGATTATAATATTGCACATATCGCAAAAATATCGTGGTCAATTTACATTCGTATTCGATATACACCCAGCCAATCCAAAAAAAGCAGCCTTGATTTCGGTGAAATTATCGTTCGCTATCGACAATAGTAGATAAGTCCCTTTGCAAATCATCGTTGATGCAATCTATTTTAAGGTGAATGGCCAATATCCCGGAGAGGTGGTGCTAATATGCTTAAAGCCAACCCCAAGACATCATGGAACAGCAATGAATGCATGCCGGCGGTTGCCGCGACGGCTTACGTGGACGAATCAGCAATGATCATAGGCGACGTGCGCATTGGCGAAGAGGTTTACGTAGGCCCGTTCGTATCCCTGCGCGCGGACGAGGCCAACCCCATCATCATCGGCGATAAGTGCAATATCCAGGACGGCGTTGTCTTCCACGGCCTCATGGGAAGCTCCATAATGCTGGGAAAGCAGATCTCCATCGCCCATGGAGCTGTAATTCACGGACCCATGAAGATCGGGGATGAGAGCTTTGTGGGCTTCAATTCTGTGGTTCATGCCTCCACTCTAGGCACGAAGTGCTTTGTCGGCCACGCGGCGGCAGTTATAGGCGTCACGCTGGCGGACGGCAAGTTCGTGCCCCACTGCGCAATTGTGGATACGCAGGAGAAGGCCGATGCATTGGGACCTGTTCCCGAGAGCCTCAAGCACTTCAATGAGGAAGTGGTCGAGGTCAACTGCGAGTTTGCCAAAAGCTACAGAGTTCGGAAAAAATCCTGTGTAGGCGAGTAATAATGGTTGAAAACGTCGTTAGCCGCTGGTTATAACAAATGGCCGACGATACTACCACCACAGAGACACAGAGCGCACGGAGGACTCACAGAGAACTCGATGATTCTATTATCCACTCGAAACAGCTAGGAACCAATTTTTTTATCGGTCCCCTTCGGACAAGAACTATATACACCCCTAGCTCTAAGGCCCACTCTAGCTTTAGGTGATTGATAATGGCCAAGATCAAAGCTGGCGTCTTAGGTGCCACCGGTGCCGTGGGACAGCGCTTCATTGAAGGATTGAAGAACCATCCCTGGTTCGAGCTGACCAGCCTCGCGGCTTCCGAGAGAAGCGCAGGCAAGAAGTACAAAGAAGCCGCCAGGTGGCGCCTGGAGAGTGAGCTTCCCGATGATATCGCGGAGATGACCGTGGTCAACGTCGATCCACGAGAAGTCGATGCGGATATTGTCTTTTCCGCGCTCCCCTCCGATGACGCCAAGACCGTAGAGCCGGCCTTCGCGGCAGCAGGCTTCGCGGTGGCCAGCAATACCAGCTCTTATCGCATGGTGGAAGATGTGCCTCTGCTCATACCGGAGTGCAATTACGAGCACCTGGATCTCATCAAAGTGCAGCGGGAGAAGCGGGGCTGGGATGGATATCTCACCACCAACCCCAATTGCACCACCGTCATGTTCACCCTGCCCTTAAAGCCGCTCATGAAGTTCGGCATCAAGAGCGTGCATGTGGCATCTATGCAGGCCGTGTCCGGAGCCGGCTATGAGGGTGTGCCCTCCATGGCAATACTTGGCAACGTCATTCCTTACATAGGCGGTGAGGAAGAGAAGGTGGAGACTGAGCCCCAGAAGATCCTGGGCCGCTTTGACGGGGAAGGAATCGTGAATGCAGAATTTTCCGTAAGCGCCAGTTGCCATCGCGTGCCGGTCATGGACGGACACACGGAAGCCGTCTGGGTGACCATGAGGGATAATCCCACACCAGAGGAGGTCAAGAAGGCCATGCAAAGCTTCGATGCCGGCCTGGGAGATCTGCCCACCTCGCCCAAAAAAGCGCTCATCGTCAAGGATGAGGTAGACAGGCCTCAGCCCCGGCTGGACCGCGGCCGCGGCAACGGCATGTCCATTTCCGTAGGCCGGATCAGGTCGGGAATCAGGTTCATCTGCATGGGCCACAACACGGTACGCGGCGCGGCGGGAGCCAGCATTCTCAATGCCGAATTGCTGGTGAAAAAAGGCCTGCTGTGATGCTGATAGTAGCCTTTGAGGTGACGGCAGCCTGCAATCTGTCCTGCGGCTACTGCCGCGCCTCCGCCTCCTCTCTGCCCGATGCAGAGGAGCTTTCCACAGAGGAGGCGCTTTCTTTTCTGGACAGCATTGCCTCCTTGCAGCCCATGCTCATCTTAAGCGGCGGCGAGCCCTTGCTGCGGCCCGATATCTTCCTAATAGCACGTCACGGCGTAGCTTTGGGCATGCGCGTCTCTTTGGCCAGCAATGGAACACGGATCACCACGCCGGTGGCAGACGAGATTGCTGCCTCTGGCATCTCGCGAGTCAGCATCAGCCTGGACGGCGCAACGCCCGATAAGCATGATCAAAGCCGCGGCGAGGGAAGCTTTCAGGCGGCATTGCAAGGAATAGAGAGTCTGCGCGGCAAGGTTGATTTTCAGATCAACTACACCATCACCGGCAGAAATGAGTCCGATGTCGCTCTCATCTTCGATCTGGCTCAGAGAGTGGGGGCTTGTGCCCTGCACTTTTTTTTCCTGGTGGCCACGGGCCGGGGCCGGGAGGAGGATCTCATCTCGCCGGAGCGGCAGGAGCAGCTTCTCTTGGAGATCGACCGGGAGCGAGAGCTTCGCTCCCTGGAGGTGCAGGTCACCTGCGCGCCCCAGTACGCTCGCATAGCCAGGCCTGGA
>JAPKYC010000005.1 GCA_026394505.1 Methanothrix sp. | reverse complement strand
CCTTGCCGCCGATGCTTGTCCCTTCTGCGCTGGGAATTATGGTGGGTCGGCCGCCGATCAGAACTGCAGCCGCCGAGTTGCTGGTTCCAAGGTCAATGCCGATAATTTTTGACAAGATCTCATCTCCTGAATTTGAAAGTTTTCATTCATTTTTTCGTGACTGCGACTTTTGAGAAGCGAATGACATGGGAATTGAAGATATAGCCCTTCTGTATCTCTTCTGCCACGATGCCTTCATCCAGTTCTTCCGTCTTGACCTGAAAGAGAGCCTCATGTCGGTAGGGATCAAACTTCATGCCTTTTGCCTCTATGGGCATGAGCCCCTCCCCCGACAGTATATCGAGCAGCTGCATGTAGAGCACCTTGCAGCCTTCGTCGTGCTTCGCCGCTACGTCCAGGCTGTCGAGCACGGGAAGAAGCTTTAAGACGAGCTTCAGAGAGGCATACTTTACATTATCTTCCTTCTCGCGGGCCGATCTTTTCATGACGTTATCCAGATCCGCCCGACAGCGCATCACGAGGTCGAGCCGCTCCTCAGCCAGGCTCTGGGCCGAGGTGAGCTGTAAGCGTAACTCCTCGACATTCACGCCAGGGGTATCCGGGTTTGCTTCCGATTTCACATCCGCATCCGTCATAAGCTCCACCCAAAGTTTGTTCTCATAGGGAGGAATGGGGCTGGCTTTGCCCGCGCCTTTTTGTCCCTTGTTTCTTTAGTGGTGAGGCATCTAATGCATGGTGTAGTCATGCGGGCTTTGGCCGGGCTTGGGGGCCATCTCTTCTCTCTTGGCAGCAATGACATCATCCACCCGTAAAACCATAGTGGCTGCTTCAGTTGCGGATTTGATGGCCTGAGTTTTTACCTTTAACGGCTCGACAACCCCCTCGTCCAGCATATCAGAGGGCTGGCCTGTGATTATGTTCAGTCCGAAGTTCTTCATGCCCTGACCGCTCTTGGCTCTCAGAGCTGCTAAGCTATCCACGGGATCGAAACCCGAGTTCTCAGCCAGGGTCAGGGGAATGGCCTCCACAGCATCGGCGAAGGCCCGAACGGCCAATTGCTCTCGTCCTTCCAGAGTGGATGCATACTGTCTCAGATTCTCGGCCACAAAGATCTCCGGAGCGCCTCCGCCGGGCACAATCTTTCCGGAGCGAATGACGTCCAAAACCACATTAAGTGCATCATCCAGGGCGCGCTCCATCTCCTCTAAGAACTGTTCCGAGACGCCGTGCAAGATGATGGATACGGCCTTGGCCTTCTCGCAGCCTTCCACGAAGATCATATGCTTGTCTTTGCCGACTTTGCGTTCTTCCACAAGGGCCGCCGATCCCAGATCCTGGGAAGTGACGACCATCACGTCGCCCAACAGCCTTGCCCCCGTGGCCAATGCCAGCATCTTCAGATCCTCTCTCTTGACCCGGCGAACCGCTAAAATTCCCAGCCTTCCCAGATAGTTTTGGGCAAAAACGCCGATGCCCTTCTCGCAGAAGACAACATTGGCTCCGGCGGCAGCAATGGCATCAACCTGAGACCTTATAACCAACTCTTCGCCCTCTTTGAAGCCGGCGAGATTCTTGGCCTCAGTGATGGTGACCTTGGCATCCGTATCCAGCTTCTTCAGCTCGAGAGTGCCTTCCAGAAGCATGATCTTGGCCATAACTATACGCTTGGGCATCTCCAGGGATGTTCTCTCTTTCTCGATTACTATGCCGTAGTTTATGACCGAGTCCTCGATTCTGCCGCCCGGGATCAGGACTATCTTGACATTCTCTTCAATGTCCTTGCCCTCAAAACCGGCCACGGCTCGTGCTGCATCCACGGATATTTTTGCCAGCGTATCCATGGCGATCTCTATCCCCTTTCCTCGCATGGCTGTCTGGGCAATCTTCAAAAGCACGCCCTCGTCGCCTGAGACGTCTATGGCCATCTCGGAAAGCACTTTTTGCGCCCTGGCGGCAGCCTGCTTATATCCCTGCACAATGACTGTGGGGTGGACATCCTGATCCAGTAGCGCTTCCGCCTTTTCCAGCAGCTTGCCCGCGATTATCACCGCAGTGGTGGTGCCGTCTCCAATCTCATCATCCTGGGCTTTTGCCACCTCGACGATCATCTTGGCCACCGGGTGCTCGATATCCATCTCTCTGAGAATGGTGACGCCGTCATTGGTGATGGTTACATCTTCGCCGGCGATGAGCATCTTGTCCATCCCTTTGGGTCCCAGGGTGGTCCGGACAGCCTCTGCGACCGCCTTTGCAGCTAAGATGTTCCTGCGCTGCGCATCTTTACCAGTCTCTCGTTTGCTTCCTTCTTTCAATATGATTATCGGTACGCCGCTCAAACCTGCCAAACCTATAGTCCTCCCCGACTTTTTTCATACTACCAGTTTGAAGTTCTATATAAAAGATTCGGATGATTTTGGACCATATTTGTATACAGCTCAGCATATATATAGTCTATATAGGAAGATCTATATAGTCATCTCTCGATTAAAGCCAATTAAATGACGTTAAAAGGGATCTGCGGTGACATCAAAGATCATCTCAAATAATCTAAATCTCTGGTATGGAGAAAAGCAAGCTCTTAAGGACATAAGCCTGGAAATTCCTGAGAAAAAAATTACCGCGCTCATTGGCCCTTCCGGTTGCGGCAAGTCCACTTTTATCCGCTGTCTGAACCGGATGAACGATCTCGTGGCCAAGATTCGCATTGAGGGCCAGGTCCTCTATGACGATATCGATATTTATGGAAAAGATGTTGATGTCGTGGAACTGCGTAAGAGGATCGGCATGGTATTTCAAAAACCTAACCCCTTCCCCATGTCCATTTACGACAACATAGCCTATGGCCCCAGAATTCATGGGCAGAAAAATGTTGATAAAATTGTAGAGCGTAGTCTGTTGGATGCCGCCCTCTGGGGAGAAGTCAGCGAGAGGCTGGACCAGCCGGCCCTGGGCTTATCCGGCGGCCAGCAGCAGAGGTTGTGCATCGCCAGAACCCTGGCCATGAAGCCGAATGTTATCTTATTTGATGAACCATGCAGCGCACTTGACCCCATCTCTACCGGCAAGATCGAGAGCCTCATGGAGACCCTAAAGGACAACTATACCCAGGTGATCGTGACCCATAACATGCAGCAAGCAGCCAGGATATCCGACTGCACCGCCTTCTTCTTGCTCGGTGAGCTGATCGAGGTGGGAAAGACAAAACACATCTTTGAGATGCCTAAGATAAAGAGCACTGAAGATTATATCACAGGAAGATTTGGCTAAGGAATTTGTCTTGGGAGGTAAGATGAGCCCGTATCGAGAGCGGTATCACAGAGATCTGAAGGAGCTGAAAAATCTTACAAAAGATCTGGCAGATCGGGTTGGAGGAGCTATAGATAAATCTGTTACTGCCCTACGTGATTCAAATATGGATCTGGCCAGAGAGATCATCAAACATGATCAAGAAATGGATGATTTGAGCCTGAAGATAGAGAATCTATGCATGGAACTCCTGGCTTTGCAGCAACCGATGGCCAAGGATCTGAGACGCATTATCGGCACCTTGAAGATCAGCATAGATCTGGAGAGGATCGGCGACCTGGCCGTAGATGTGGCCAGAGTTACCACACAATCGCAAAATAAGATTCAGATAACAAGGCTGGAGTATATTCCTCGCATGGCGGAGATCAGCAAAAAGATGCTCGAACAGTCCATGGAGGCTCTCATGAATAGCGACGCAAATTTGGCCAGACAGGTTACCAAATGGGATTATGAGATCGATGGGCAATACGTCAAAGCCAGAACCAAGCTCCTGAAAATAATTATTGAAAGACCAGAAGTGATCAATGAAGGGACGGCTCTGCTCATGGTGAACCGGCATCTGGAAAGGACCGGCGATCATATCTGCAATATTTGTGAGACCATCGTCTATATGGTAGAAGCAAAGAGAGAACATCTCAATTAGGGCTATTTATGGACACAAGAAAGGTACAGAGAACCGGCAAATCGACCTTTATCGTCTCCCTTCCCAAAAGCTGGGCGACAAAGAACGGCATTTCCGCCGGCTCGATTATTTACATCAATCAGGGGGATAATGGATCTCTCACATTATCCACGGATCGCTCTGAACGCGACCTGCGAGTGCGCCTCGATATTGGCGACAAAATGGGTGAGCATCTGGTAAGAGATATCATCGGATGCTACGTGGGAGGCTATATAACCATTGAAGTGACATCCGGGCACATGTCCTCCATTCAGAAGAAGGACCTGCACCAGATCGTCAACAAGCTCATCGGCCCCGAGATCCTGGAAGAGACCATTAACAAGGTGGTCATTCAGGATCTTTTAAGCTCCGAGGAGCTTCAGTCCGAGCGGGCGCTGAAAAGAATCAGAACCGTGGTGAAATCCATGATCACCGATTCGCTCTCCAGTCTTTTAAATAACAACGAGGAGCTGGCGATTGATGTTATCCAGAGGGACAATGACGTGGACCGGCTCAACCTTCTTATCTCCCGTCAGTTCACTGAGATCCTGAGATCGGGCTCTGTTCGGCAGGAAACGCTCA
>JAPKYC010000107.1 GCA_026394505.1 Methanothrix sp. | reverse complement strand
ATTTGGGTCCTGTGAAGCTTGGCGTGGCTTTTGACAATCCCTTCGATCGCAGCCGGGGCTACAACTTCGCCGAGATCTCAAAGGTGACGGACTTCTCCTTAATATCTCCCCTCTCCGCCCAGGATGTGGGGCAGGCCTGCCTTCTCAGCGAAAAACCGGTTTATGTCCGTTTGAGCGATGATTACCTCGGATACGTTCTCTCCACCCAGAATGTAGAAGGCACGGTAAAGTATATCGAGGATCTAATAAAATCCGGAGCTTCTGGAGTTGCCTTCGAGTATAATGTCATTCATACACCAGTTTGGTCGGAGCTGGAGCCACCAACATTAGCTGCCCACTGGCTGCTGGGCCAGTTGGGTGGAAAGACCCTTGCCATTGGAGAAGTCTTCTGGAATAGCAGCGCAAAGGTGCAGGCAAATAACAGCTTTGAGATGGCGGAAAAGATAAGCCGGTACTGGAAAAGCTCGCCGGGAGCTGTAATTGTAGGCGAAAATTACAGCGTGGCCCTCATTGCCGCTCCAATTGCCTCTTATCTAAATTGGCCGCTCCTCTTTGTGGACAGAGTGATGCCCAATGAGACGGCTGCCGCATTATCACGCCTGGATGTAAAAGAGGCTGTGATAGTAGGTACAATCTCGCCCGTCGTGAGGCAGAACCTGAGCCAAATGAATATCACCCTGCAAGAAGGAAGCTCTGAATTTCTCCTCGATCAGATGAGCAAACGGGGGGACAGCCCTACAATGGTGGTCTTTACCAACTCTCATGATCTTTCGCTTCTGCCGCCGGTGCCAAATCCCACAGTAGAGCGAACGCTTGTTGATGATCTGCTCATAAGAACCGAAGTTAGCCCCAGCCAGGTGCCGGCCGAGGAGCTGGGAGGGATTGTAAGGCTCAACATAACCATGAGCAATACCGGCAAAAAGGTGCTAAAAGATGTGCGATTGCTGGACATCTTCCCCATGGGCAGGCTCATAAAATGGCCCCGTCCCCAAAGAGGCGAGGCAAATGTCACCGATCCCTATAGCGGTCGGCCGTCGGATGCCATAAATGCATTCCTTAACGGATCTATGCTTCGCTGGAATATAAACAGGCTTGAGCCAGGCAAGTCAACCAGTCTGAATATAGAAGTAGAACTGCTCTACCCCATGGACTCCGGCTGGGAAGAGCGGTTGGATACCGGGGCTACGGCCGCATACGAAGGATTCTCCTATAACCACACTCTGGAGAATGTGGATGACGAGCCGGCAATCAATCTGACCTACCCCACCTGGATCTACTCGGGCAGGACGAATATATCCTGGAACCTTAACCGGGACGAAAGTTACACCGCCCTCAACCTCATGCCCACAGAACGTTGAACTACACCATCGATGTTCGCTCCAATATTGAGGCGGTGAATATTACGGCATTCAGCCACACTAAAGTCCCCCGGCTGTCTCTGGTTGCAGCAGCGGCAGCCGCAGCTCGCCGGGCTATTTTGGTGGACGTGGCCAAAGACCCGCAGCAGATTGATCCTTTGATCGAGGAGCAAGCATTAAGGCAGAAGGTTCTGGATCTTATGCTTTCCCCGCGCTATCTGATGGTTGTGGGCGATCCGGGGTCGCTGCCCTTCATATCCACCGGCCTGATTCAGAAGCTATCGGAGATCATGGAGTACGAGGTCTACAGGGACTACCAATTACCCATAAATGATGAGAATTACAGCAGCGTAGCAGTGGGCCGAATCATGGGGCTTTCCGTATACGATGCATCTCAGCTCCTGGCTCGCACCCTGGCCTATGACCAGTTCAATGGATCCTGGAAGAATAATGCCCTGGGCATATCTTCGCCGCCCCTCTCTTTCCCGCAAGCTCCCACTGTCATGAGCATCAGGGACTATTTGAGGGAGGCAGGGATGCAAGTCAAGGACCTGCGTTACGAGGAGGCTACCTACCAGCAAGTCATCTCGCAGATGAATAACGGCCAGAACATTGTGAACTTTGATAATCACGGCAATGAAAACGCATGGGCGTTATCGGATTGGTCGATGATGGACTCTTCGCTTACGGCAGCGCATGTAAAAGAGCTGACTCTTTCACCCCAGACAACCACCTCTGGAGCCTGTGTTACTGCAAACCTCAAGGGATACTATCTCAATGTGACCGGCACCAGAATGTACATCCCCATGAACCTGGAGGACTCCATTGCCCTGTCCTTCGTAAGAGCAGGAGCTGTGAACTACATAGGAGACTCGGCTCTGTCCTGGATCTTTGTGTCGGGAGATTTCTTCAAGAAGTTTTATCAGTCCCTGGTTTTCGAGAATGCGACTGTGGGAGAAGCTGTTCTTGACGCAGATAACCTCTACCGGCTGAAGTTTAAGGGTGCACAGAACATCAAGGAGGTCTCCGATTACGACGAGCCCTTGCCCGATTGGGATGCATCGGTTTCCGAAATGCTCAATCAGACGGCCTACATGAATGTCATTCTGGGAGACCCCAGCTTCCGGCCGGCTCAGCCGAAAACACCAACTCGCCCCTACAGCACAGAGGTGGAAATCGTCAATGCCACGAGCGAGAAGAAGAGCATCGTCAAGGCATCCATAAGGCCCATGAACGAGAGCGCTACCGACTGGATCTACTGGATCGAGACAGATAGCACCAACGGAGAGCTCAATCTCAATGCACCGCCCGCCATCATCGGCGAGGTATTGCTGCCCAAAGATGCAGACAAGATCGTGGTTAAGGAAAACGGCCTTTCTGTCTGGCATGATGAATATACGCTAGGCGAAAAAAGGAAGGTGATGTGGCCCATCATAAGGCCCAGGCTTGGTGAGGAGAGGAGCTTTTTAATCGAGTATGTGCTCATCCCCGGCCAGGTTCAGCGCATCAATGTGACGGCTGGCTGGAATGCCATAGCTATATACCTCCAGCCGAAAGATAGAGCGGCCTCCAAGTACCTGGCGAATAAGCCCTATCGGAGCATATTCTCCATTGCCGGCGAGGGGTGGGACTTTGGCATGAAGGATGAGGGCATGATCAATGTGACCAGTTTCAGGCCGGGCGAGGGCTACCTTATCGACAGCGCCGACAATTTCACCATAGAGATCTTTGGCAAGCCCGTCGATCTGCCCTACCGCCTCGATCTGCATGCCGGATGGAATATGATTGGCCTTCCTGTGAACAAGACGGTAGATTTAGGCAACATCACCGTGAATGCCGAGCATAAGAGGTACAAGTATCCGGAGGCGGTAAATAAAGGCCTGGTCTCGGCTTTCATCTGGAAGTATGAAGAGCAGGGCTGGACGCACCTGGGCAGGAATGAGACACTGATGCCGGGAATGGCCTACCTTTTCGAGGCGATGGACGAGGCCAAGCTGGAGTTCCGCTGAAAAACCAAAAGGCGGAACTTTTTTCAAATATATTTTATTGTTCTCTGGAAAGCTGCCGGCTCACTACTGAATCCATGAGCGCCAGGAATTCTTCTTTGGCCTGAGGCGGAATGGTCGCTCCGGCGGCAACATTGTGCCCCCCGCCTACGCCTCCAACGGCGCGCGCACAGCGCGACAATGCATCGGCCAGATCCAGGCCCGATCTGACCAAGTCCTGTGTGCCTCGCGCCGAGACTTTGAGCTCCCCTTTCGCGGTCCGGGCAAAGGCCAGGATGGGCCGGGAGCGATCTGCCATCTGAAAGCTCATGCCGGCTACGATGCCGACAATGGTGTCCAGGATGGCATCGCCGGCATCAAAGTACTGGATGCTCCTCCGAGTGGTGATGCCGCTCTCGCGAACGAGCTTCAGGCCGTTTACCAGATTCTGGCGGTGCTGGCCCAGCAGCCTCTGCGCCTCGCAAAAGGCCTTGTCTCTGTCGCCCATGCACACCTGCAGTCCCACTCTGGCATGACCGTAACGAGCGGTAGCATTGAGAAGAGTCGAGTACTCGCTGGCGTCCCGAAGCTCAGTTCCCTCCTGCTCGCCTAAAAGGACGTAGACCTCTCCTATCAGGCGCTCCAGCTTGACATTGGAGATGCCACTTCTTAGACCCTTCCGGAGAATGGCTGTGACAAAGCCGGCCTTCTCCTCCTGGGATAGATCGATCCAGCGTCGCCACTTCTCTCCGCCCAGGCGTATGCCGATCTCCTTGAGAAAGGCGATGCAAGCGTCCTCATTTCCCGAGAGTCCGGGCAGGTACGGGTCCGAAGAGTACTCCAGCATCTTGTAGACGGGACGGGTCTGCCGGCCGAAGAGCTTGATGTCGCGGGAGAAGGAAACGGCCCCTGCATTGGATCCGATCTCCAGGATGTGGCGATTGATGCCGACCAGATGGCCGCGCGCATTGTCCTGCAGATCCCCCACGGCCCCCACTATCGCTAAAGCAGCCAGATCATCATTGCCGCCGGGGGTGGACGCCAGCGCCCTTGCCAAAAGGAAAGAGGTTCCGCTACCGCTGAGCTCTGTAGCTCCATCCGCTCCTACCAGATGGGGATTGATGTGGGCTATGGGACGGGCCTCACAGGCAGCAGGCTTGTGATGATCGGCCACTATTGCCGAAATGCTGCGATCGCATATCTGCTGAATCATTCCGCTGCCCAGATCAGTGAATATGACCAGATCGGCGCCATGATCTGCAACCTCGTCTATTGCCGCCTCATCGAGCTGGCGGAAGAATTTGGGCTGAAAGTCCAGGCCGCACCTCTCCAGGGCGCTGCAGACTATAGCCGCTGCCGTGAGCCCATCTGCATCTACGTGCGAGACGACGAGAAGATTCTTTTTCTTCTTGATCTCCTGGGCAGGGCTCTTACATAGCTCGCAAAGCTCGCGAAACTTCCCGGCGATCTCCTGGTGATCCTGCATATCTATCATAACTTTGAGGGAGTGTTAATAAATCTTTGGCGTAAGGTTTATTTTTGCGGCCCAGGTCGTCCCCAGCAGGCGGAAGCTACCAAGGCTCTTATTCATCTGAGGATAGTCGCGAATGGTAATCTCGTGAGCGACAGGTGCCTCTGTAAAAAGGAACTGGTCTTCGATGGAGACGTTCTCGGAGTTGTTGCTGACAAAGACATATTTGTTCATAACCTCGCCGCTTCCCCGCACCCTTCCTGTGGCCTGTGTGCTCTCGGCTGATCCCATCCTAAAATCGGTCATTATCGTCCCAGTACCTACAACGTTATGGCTGTAATCAATATCCATATTTGTAGAGGCGGCATATGCCCCTGCCATCACCATCGTCATGGCTAAAATCAGCAGAGCTAGAGGGAGCGGGGCAGAGTTAAGCTGAAGCAGAAGGGCATTTCTTTTTTTCATGGTTATATTGCCTGACCTGTTTCCTGCCTGCCTTGTCTCCATCCTTATTTAAGTCTGCGGAATATTGCAGCCAAAAAAAAGGGCAATATTACATGAGTGAGAAAGACAGCAAAGATCATCATGACAGCTCAAAATACCATGCCGCCATTCAGCCAGATTGACATAGCGCCCACGGCAGCTCTTATCCTGGGCCTGGAGCTTCCTAAGCTGGACGGCCGGCCAATCGAATCGGCAATGGCCTGGGGCTGCAAAAATGTTGCTATCATCATCATCGACAGCCTGGGTTATGATTTGTTGATGTGGCTCTTGCCCACACTGGAGAACATGAGAGCTCTAAGCATCGAGGGGCAGCTCCTCTGCGCCACGGCCGTCTCCAATCACACCACTGTGGCCATTGCCAGCATCTTATGCGGACTGTTGCCGGAGCACCACGGAATTTTGGATAAGGCCGGCGCAAAAGAGTCCCGCATCAAGAGCCTGCCGGAGATAGCAGCCGCTTCCGGCCAAAGCTGCGCGGTGATAATGGAGCAAAATGGAGCCGACGTTTACCAGGGCTTGATTGAGATCGTGCGCGGCATACCGGACAGCATCCCACCGCAGGACTTCGATAAAGAGGCTTGCCGCATGACCTGTCAGGCCCTTTTAGAGAGGCCCAGGCTTCTCGTCTCCTACTTTATAGGAATTGATAAGAGCGTTCATCTGGGCCGGGGCCGGGAAGGCATAAGAGAGGCGGCTTTGCTTATTGATCGCTGCATAGGTGAGATCGTAAGGACGGCAGACGACGAGACTTTATTCATCCTCTGCGGAGACCATCCCATACACGCCGGGCCGCTAAAAAGAACCAGGGAGCCTTATTGCGTGGCCATGATCCTGGCAAAAGGAAGAAATCTAACGGGCTTTCGATAAGTTTAAATGCCGTAAGCGGATAATATTGATCCAATGGATGAAGATCTTTCTGAGGTTTTTCAATTAATTGCCGAAGATGAACGCAAGCGCAGATATCTTAAGGAGGTCGGCGACTGGCTTGTAGATGAATACTTCGAACTCCGCCAAGCATCTTGAATCATTTGCAATGGTTTTTCCTTTATTTAAATTTCTGACCATCTTGTGCGGCAACTTCGCGCGCATCAATTCACAATGTTTTTTTGAGATTTGGGCAGATTTTCCGGTAATTTTTCTACAAATTTCCGCATCCGTAGGCCGTTGTGAAATGGATTCACAAAGGCAAAAACTCCTCCGCGCACAAACATAGGATCTACTGATAGCTATTATCATAATAGTATTCGCCTGAAATTTCTTTTCACAACACATTATAATGCATTTTCCCGGTCTTAAGCATGCCTTGTGAAATACTATTCTGAATACTACTAGAGCTTTGTTTCGAAAAATAACTTCAAATATGAGTTTTAAGCCTTTAAACACAACTACCAACTATTAGAAAGGTTTATATATCCAAAAAGCCAGGTTAATGTTGTGCCAGAATGGCCAGACAACCTGTCTGATTACATCGGGATGGGATGGATAAAGAGGGCTTATTCGTCTGAGGGGATGGCACGAGGAGTAGCAATGAAGGGGAAAATTCACTTCTCGCAAGGATGGCACAAAGGGGTAGCGAAAGGGAGTTCGTATCGGATCCGGATACAATGTGTCTGTCTACAGACTGTTCACTGTCGGAAAGGGACGACAAAATAGCTCAGCCTGATGCAGACGATAAATTCCTTGGCCGGTTAAATCCTCGTTGTCGGAAAGGGACGGCAATGAGGATGGAAAGGGAACGGCTGAGACTGGATCGGATATGAATTGTTGGAGACCAGGCTGTGAAGGCATGTCTTTCACAACCTGCCAAAAATAGGGGATGGCACGAGAATAGAATTA
>JAPKYC010000027.1 GCA_026394505.1 Methanothrix sp. | reverse complement strand
CATGGATTTTCCTGTTCCCGGCGATCCGATGAGCATGACATGGCGTCTCTGGCGTGCCGCCTTTTTAATCACTTCCACGGCTTCATCCTGGCCGATCACATGATCTATGAGGCTCTCAGGCACGGTTATGCTGCTGGTATCGTAGAAATCAATATCTCCAAGCAGCTCTTTCGACTCGTCTTCAGAAGTCAATTTTTCGGCCCTCATATCATCTTTTAATCCTTCTTGACTATATATCTGGTGCTTTGCTTCCATATTATCCTTTGAAATCTTGGATCATTTTAAGGTATTCATCCCTCATGCCTTTGGACAGATGGGGCTTAATAAGCTCCAGCGCTTTTTGGAAATGCTCTCGTGTTACCAGTATCCTATCAATTATCAATTCTTCTCTTTTCATGCCGGGTTCTATATGCTCTCTCAGAGCCAGCATCCCCGCTTCCCGGCAGAGCATCTCTAAATCTGCACCGGAATAGTCCGGTGTCATCTCGGCCAGCCACTGGGCGTGGGCACCGGAGGCTGCCATGCGGGAGAGATAAATCTCCAGTATTCTCTTTCGTGCCTGCATGTCCGGCATGGGGATATAAATCAAACGATCGAATCTGCCGGGACGGAGCATTGAGCTGTCTATGAGGTCTGGGCGATTGGTTGCCCCTACTATTACCACATCTTTGAGCTGCACCAGCCCATCCAGCTCGGTCAGGAATTGGCTGACCACTCGCTCTGTCACATTCGAATCGGATCCTCTGCCCCGGCCCGGAACCATGGAGTCGATCTCGTCGAAGAAGACTAAAGCCGGAGCCGCCTGGCGGGCTTTGCGGAAGATCTCTCTTACGGCGCGCTCCGATTCGCCCACCCATTTGCTGAGCAGCTCCGGGCCTTTGATGCTGATGAAGTTCAAATTGCTCTCGGTAGCTAAAGCTCTTACCAGGAGGGTCTTGCCCGTTCCCGGCAGGCCGTAAAGAAGGATGCCACGCGGGGGCCGAACGCCTACAGAGGCAAAAGCTTCCGGATACATGAGCGGCCACTCCACGGCCTCGATGAGCGACTGCTTGACTTCCTCCAGGCCGCCCACCTCATCCCAGTGCACCTGTGCCACCTCTACGAATACCTCTCTCATGGCGGAGGGCTCAATCTTCTTTAGAGCCTCTTGGAAATCCTCTCTGGTAACCCGAAGGCTCTCCACTATCTCGGCTGGTATATCCTCGTTGACATCCAGGTCGGGAAGCGCCCTCTTCAGTGTTCGCATGGCCGCTTCTTTGCAGAGAACATAAAGGTCCGCTCCCACGAAGCCGTGCGTGGCATCGGCAATCTCTAACAGGTCCAGGGACTCGTCGAGAGGCATACCCCTGGTATGAACATACAGCACCTCCAGCCGGCCGGTTTTACTGGGAATGCCTATCTCAATCTCCCTATCGAAGCGGCCGCCCCGCCGGATGGCTGGATCAAGAGCATTGGGCCTATTGGTGGCTGCAATTACTATTACCTCTCCCCGGGAGGAGAGGCCGTCCATAAGGGCCAGGATCTGAGCCACCACACGTCTCTCCAGGTCGCCGGACACCTCCTCGCGTTTGGGGGCGATGGAGTCGATCTCATCGATGAAGATGATGGAAGGAGCGCTCTTGGCGGCCTCTTCGAAGATCTGGCGCAGCCGCTGCTCGCTTTCTCCATAAAACTTGGAGACGATCTCCGGGCCGGAGATGGATATGAAGTTGGCGTCGGTCTCGCCGGCCACGGCCCTTGCGATGAGCGTCTTTCCCGTGCCGGGAGGTCCGTGCAGCAGCACCCCGCGGGGTGGATTGATGCCCAGGCGAGAGAAAAGCTCCGGATGGCGCAGGGGAACTTCAATCATCTCCCTGATCTCTCTGATCTCTCGGGAAAGGCCGCCGATATCCTCGTAGGAGATATCCCGCACTTGCAGTGCCAGCTCTTCCAAAGTCTCTCTGGTGATGCTGATGATAGTCTCGGAAGTTACGAGCACTGCGCCGGCAGGCATTGTGCTGACCACGGCCAGGTTGAGGATGCTATTGATCATCTCCACGCGCAGCATTTCACCCTTGACAACCGCCCTTCCTTGCAGCATGCGAAGCAAGTATTGCGGCCCGCCCATGAGCCGGATCTGGCGCGTAGGAGCGACAACGATCTTTCGGGCCGGCTTGGCCTCGGCCCGGCTGACAACAACCTTGCTGTCTATCCCCGCACCCAGGTTGGCGCGGGTATTCCCGTCAATTCTGATGAGGTCATGGGGATCATCTGGGTTTCCGGGCCAGGCGATGGCGTAGACCTTGTCTTTTCCCTTGATCTCCACCACGCCGCCGTTTTCCAGGGAGAAAGAGGCCATGGCAACCGCTCCAATCCTGGCCACGCCCTTTCCCGCATCTTTGTGATAGGCTTCAGCAACCCGAAGCTGCAGAGAGACAACTTTTTCCGGCTCTTCCAAGACCGGCTCTCTGCTCGTCCCTTCCCTCTCCATTATCTAATGCTCCATTCCTGATCTAACAAACGCACAGCGCCGCGCTCTTCCAGCCTCTTTAGCCGATCTATTACCACAATCTCGGGAGCTTCCAGCCTCATGGCCAGATGCGAAGCATCAGCATCGCCGGAGAGGAGGGCCGTCAGAATCTCTGCCTCCAACTGGTTTTCTGCATAGCTTCTGGCCGCGCTGCAAGCTATATGTTTGATCTCCATCACTCGAGATTCGATCCGGTCCAAGAGAGTGCGCAGTTCAAGCCTCTTTTCCTCCAGGGTTGAGAGCTCATCGCGTAAAAGCTTCATGTCCTGGGCCAATCCGTTATCTTCTACCGCCGGCGCGTCCTCGGAGAGATAGGCTCGCACGCCGTAAGAATGAGGCGAGACCGCCACCTCCAGGACCGTCTTTCGGACTATTCGGAAATACTTTCTCCGTCCCTGGTCCTGATAGCATTCCACGAGGCCGGCTCTCTCCAGCATCACCAGATGATCGATGACCGCCTTGGGCCCGACATCCAGCCGCTTGGCCATCTCATTGAAGTAAAAAGGGCGAAAAGAGAGGAGTTGAAGGATGCGCCTTCTATTTTCATTTCCCAGAATATCTAAAAGCTCAACTGGATCCAATATCATCACTCGAATATTACTTGTTAAACTTGAGGTTAGTAACACTAGGTTAGATAAGCTTTGCGGTGCCAAAGTTCTGAGCGTTTAGCGGATGCTGAGGACAAACCAGAATGATAGAATGCCTATCACTATGAGCAGCAAATTAACCGTCTGTCCGTGGCCCACCCTCCAGCGCGCTAAAGCGAATCTGATGCTGATCAGCACATGCACCAGGAAGAAGAAGACCAGGAATAAGTCCAGCTTAGTGTGCATATATGTGGCCTGCTGCATGGGCAGCAATGCTCTGTTCCACCAGGCATATCCTGAGATGAGGAAGATGATCATGAAGATGAGAAGCATCCAGGCGCAGATTCGGTTTATCTTGACGAGAAGTCGGCCGGCATTCAAAGCGAATTCACCTAAAGGTCTATTGCGATGCGCATTTATTAATTAATGGTACAGGTATATGTGCATATGAAAAGCTTATAAAGGAGAAGGTTAGACAGAGGTGCGTTGTAGGCAAATGACGAAAAGCCTATCGCCAAAAAGTGGAAATATATTGGAGGCATATTATTGAACAAGAAATACGCGATCCTTTCTCTTATGTTTGTATTCCTCTTTTGCGCAGGCCTGTCTCATGGGCAGTCTGCCAATAATTCGAGTACATTGGAGAATAATGCAAACGAAAGTGCTCAGGTTAACGAGACGGCTGCCAATGCCACAGGAGCCAGCTCAGGCCCCCATCTCAACTACATCTGGTCTTTTACAGGCATAGAGATCGGTCCCATTACCATGGCCCTCAATCAGGAGGGAAGCGAACTCTACGGCCAGGCCAAGTTTGAGCCCGAGGGTGGAAAAGCCTGGAATGCCGATGTCCTGGGTTCCGTCACAGGAAACGAGGTGGAGCTGACATTGACCGCTGCAAAGGACAAAGAGCTCGTCACCACCAAGATGACCGGCACCTATGCCAATGATACCATCAACGGCAACTTCACCCAGGTCAGCGGCGGAAAGAAGGTAGGCAGCGGCACCTTTGGCGCCATAGTATTCTACCCAGATACATCCAGCTACACTCCTGCAATCATCGAGGAGCCCAAAGTGGAGACCCCGGCCCCTGCCGTTGTTAACACCACGACTGCCTCGAATGCATCTGCGGAGCAGACGGCAAAGCCGGCCTCAAGGTTTGTTGACGTTCGCCAGTACAAGGATAAGATCGGACCCGGCGGCGATCTGAGCGGCGTTCCACCCGGCATGGGCGGAGGCGGCGGGCTGTAAATCAGGGAGATTTTAGGCGCCGAGAATTTGAGGCGCAGCATATTTTTCCCATCAATGATTGGAGGCATAAATTGATGAAGAGACCCATGATCATTCCCATGCTGCTCATAATCATCTTTACAATCTGCCTGTCTCCCGGGCACTCTGTGAATGATTCGAGCAATGAGACGGCCTTGCAGGCCACAGCTGCGGTTGCAGCCCCCAATGAAAGCGAGCCTGGTTCCGTCCCCCGCCTGAGCTACATCTGGTCGGTAACGGGAATTGAGAGCGGCCAGGTGATCATGGTTCTCAACCAGGATGGCAGCGACCTTTACGGCCGGGCCAAGTACGAACCTGATAGCGGCCAGGCCTGGAATGCCGTCGTCATCGGCTTGGTGGAAGAGGGCAGGGTCTCCATGGTCCTGACCGCCCTCAAGGACACCGGGCAATTTTCCAGCCGGCTGAAGGGGACTTATGACTCTGCCAGCGAGTCGATCAAAGGCGACCTCTTGCAGACAAGCAATGGAAATATCTCTTTACGATCGGATTTTGAAGCCATGTGGATCAATCCCGACATCTCCAGCTACACTGCTGCGCGAGCAGAGCCCCGGGCCGCGGCATCAACTCCAGGCCAGGAGATAAACGCCACCTTGCCAGGGGCAAAAGACAACCTGCTACCCGCATCATCCCAGAAATCCAGGTACCATGATGTGCACCAGGATGCAGACAGGATCTTGACCGGGGTTGGAGATATCAGCCAGATACCGATAGGGATGAGCGGCCTTTAGAAAAGGATTCTTTGTGAAAAGCTCTCAAAGAATCTAGACCAAAGCAATCTGATCCTGACAGGCGCAGGAGAGCGAACGGGACATTACCACATCCGTATCGACACTTCTTCTCACCAGAGCCTTTTGATAGTATGGATTGATCTGAGTGGCCTTCTTGTATGCCTGGACGGCTGTATAGTAGTCTTCCTTAAAGTCGTAAATCACTCCCATATTGTACCAGGCCTCGGCATAAGACTCATTAATAGCCACAGCATTCCCAAAAGACCTCAGCGCCTCGTCGTACCTTCCCAAAAGACCCTCGTCAATTCCCTTATTGTTCCAGGCCTCGAAATCATTTGGGTCCAACTCGAGAGCTCTACTGTAGGCCTGCAGGGACTCATTGAATTTTTCCTGATTATAAAGAGCCAGACCCTTCATAAACCAATCGAGAGAGGTTTCATTTGCTCCGGCACAGGCTGGCGCCGTGAAAACCCAAATCAGCGCTAAGGTAACCAGCACCAAGGAGACGTTTTGCGATCTGCAATTCGTTATTCATCCCTCCACGTCAGCCTACTCATTTCTCCTGTAATGATAAAGCTTCTGCATAAGATTCTATGATCTCGTCAAATGCCTGCAAAACCTTCTCCAACTCCTCTCTGGCCAGGCCATAGGTGGAGAGCTTGAACTGGCGGGTGAGGCCAGGCTTGATGCCGCATATGCCGCGCTCCAACAGGTCCCGGTAGAGGAAATAGCGCCCTTTCTTTGCCCTCAGGGATATCTGATAGAGGTTTTCCGCTAAAAAGAACATCAGATCATGGTTATGGGGCCGGTCCCCCTGCTGGCTCATGCCCAGCTTCTCCATCTCTGCCGAAAACCAGAGGGCTTTCTCCACCTCCTCCGGCCAGCGGCGCAGCCGCTCTACAACTGTCGGAAAAGACGCCATCAGCGTCAAGAGAGGGGCGCCGCGCACAGTGCAGCCCAAGAGCTCAACCTCTTTGTTCTTCTTGGTGGAAGAGAGCCGGAAAATGGGCTTCGCGTACTCCTCCGTGGCTCCCAGAACGCCTACGGGCCCGGAGGCAGCCATGGACTTATGACCGCTGCCTACGATTATGTCCGCCCCCAGCTCGCGTGCATTCACGGGCATCCGGCCAATGGCGTAAGCCCCGTTGAGAAGCAAGGGCACGCTGTAGTCATGACAGGCGTCTGCTATGGCTCGCGCCGGGGGAAGGTTTCCGTAATTTCCGTCCGGGTAGGTCAGGACGGCCAGACTCACATTTCCCTTCTGCTCATAGGCGCGCTCGATGGCCTGTATGTAGCCTTCTGCAGAAATGGCATAGTCGGGCTCTTTGCTGGAGGGCACAAACTCGATCTTCAGGCCAGTCCTCTCTGCCGCCAGAACCGTGGTGTAATGGGCATTGCCGTCCATTACCACAAAGTCGCCCTTCTCGCAAAGGGCATGCATGGCGGCAAACTTTCCCTCGCGTGCGCCGTGGGTGA
>JAPKYC010000240.1 GCA_026394505.1 Methanothrix sp. | reverse complement strand
ACCAGACCGGCCACCACCGCCGGCAGCGTCCCTTCCCGCCCGGCCGCCACCACATAGGCATCAACATCTGCCATCCTCTCCAGGCAGGGAAAGAGCCTGTGAATGCCTGCCACTCCCACGTCGTACTCCGAGATGACATTGCAGCCCATCTCTTCCGCCACCACGCGCGCCTCCTCAGCGACCGGCATGTCGGCGGTGCCTGCGGCCAGGATGCCCACCCATCCCCTTTTAGCCTGCGGCTTTGCCGACCGGATGACCACCGTCCTGGCTCGAACGTTGTGCTCCAGCTCACAGCCTTCGGGCAGTTTTGCAGACTGGAGGACCTCCATCTGCTCTGCCGAGATGCGAGTTATAATCACACTGCCGGTTGCCTGCAGGTGAGCCAGGGAGATGGCCAGCAGATCGGTTTTCTCCTTTCCCTCGGCAAGAATGGCCTCCGGAATGCCTATGCGATCCGCCCGGCAGATGTCCAGTTTTGCCACCTCTCCTACCGCCAGGAAGCTCTGGCGTTTGATGCGGCGCAAGGCCTCTTCCTGGGTGATCTCCCCCCGGCCAAAGCTTTCCAGCAGCACTCTCAGGTTCTCTTGCACAGCCCTTAAAATAGATCGTCGAGCATAAAGGGTTTATCCCTGCATAGAGAATTAAAAGAAGATGCTTGTAAACCTTGATCTTCACATCCATTCCCGCTATTCGATGGCCGTCTCCGCAGACATGCAGCTACCAGAGATTGCCGGAGAGGCGGCGCGTAAAGGAGTGAAGATCATGGCCACAGGAGACTGCCTGCATCCTCTGTGGCTGGATGCCATAAAGAAGCTTCCTGAGGCAGACGGGCTCTTTCTCCTGGGCGATACCCATTTTGTCCTCAGCGTGGAGGTGGAGGATGAGAGCCGCGTGCATCATCTCATCTTTTTGCCCGATGTTTCTAAAGCCCAGGAGTTGCGAGAGGGCTTTGCACCGCATTCCAAAACCCTGGAAACGGACGGCAGGCCCCGGCTGCATTTGAACGGAGCTGAGATAGCCGATCTTGTTCTTGAGGCGGGCGGCCTGCTGGGACCGGCCCACGCCTTCACACCCTGGACGGGCATCTTTGCTTACTTTCGCTCTTTGGCCGAGTGCTACCAGGAGAAGGCGGAACAGATCCGGTTCATTGAGCTGGGCCTCTCTGCGGACACGGATTATGCGGACAGGATTGCAGACCTTTCCGCCAGAACATTTCTCTCCAATTCCGATGCTCATTCGCCCCGCTCCAACAAGCTGGCCCGGGAGTTCAACCAGATGGAGCTGGAGGATTTCAGCTATCAGGATCTCATCCTCGCCATCAAGCGCGAGGGCGGGCGGCGCCCAATAAAGAATGTGGGCTTTTTCCCGGAGGAAGGAAAGTACAATCGCACTGCCTGCACGCGCTGTTACCGGCAATACTCCCTCTCCCAAAAGGACGAGCTGATGGGACGCTGTCCGGAGTGTGGGGGGCGGATCAAACTGGGCGTGGCTGACCGGGTAGATCTTCTGGCCGATTATGAAAAGCCCTTACATCCGTTTCACCGCCCGCCCTACCTGCATATTATTCCCCTGGCCGAGATCATCGCCCTGGCTCTGGGGCACAAGAGCGTCATGACGGCCGGCGTGCAGAAACGCTGGAGCGAGCTTACTGCAAAGGAGACGGAGATTGAGGTTTTAATGCAGGCCGATCTTGCACAACTGAAGACCGAGCCAAGAGTTATCGAGGCCATCCAGAACTTTCGCATGGGCCGGGCGGAGGTCAGGCCGGGGGGCGGGGGCAAGTACGGGGAGGTCAGGCTGGCAGGACCTGTCGGGGCGGGAAAAGAGGGGCAAAAGGCGACCCAGAAGTCGCTGCTTGAATTTTAATTCTGTGTACTTCAATGCCGTTTCTCCAATAGAATCCGACACCTGGTACAACCTGGATTATCAGTGGACGACAGACCTTGCTACTGCCCAGCGCACAACGAAGCTGGATCTGCAGAGCGTTGCCCTGCATGAACTGGGTCACTGCATTGGCATTGATGAATCTATAATTTTGCCGGAAGGAAACTATGAGATGCAGGAGAATGGCTGCGCGGCTTTCAAAACTCACCAAAGGGAGTTATAACTCATCAAGCTCGGTTTCATGATCTTCATGACCGAACTTATCTGGGGAATTATAACCCAATCATTCTCATTCATCGACGGTTATTCACACAGCGCCTCAGATGCGAGTTTTTCGAGGTCGCTCATTCGAGATTCCTCCCTTCTTTTTATCAAATAGTGGCACTTCTGACTTATTCTTTTGTGGTTTAGAGGGATCATGTTTGCCTGGCCCGTCACTGGGCATTCCTTTAGCACCTTTTTTCTTGCTCATTTAAATTCACCTCCTTTTGCTCCTCTAGAATTCATTATGCTTCGTCTTTCTGTTATATCCACCCCTTCCTTTAAATACTAGCCAGCTCCCTGGCAGGCAGTCCTGTAAGTACGCCATTAAGTCCATCGATTCGGAGCAATTGCAGACTTCACCTGATCAAAACGCGCCCCGTAATGGAAGAGCCAAAAAGGAAATAAGCGCCGAATTGTGCTGCGGCGCTATTCAATTCTTACACGCAGGGCAGCCAGTCAACGCTGATTTGGCCGCATGTGGAGTTGCCCCAGAGCTGGATGAACTTCTCGATGGAGAAGACGCCAGTCAGGTCCTCGACCGATCGGCCGTACTCAGCATGGCGGCCCTTAAGCTGTGGGTCCGCATTGGGATCGCGGGAGATCCAGCCGATGTGGGCAACGCCGATGACGTTGCTGTTCAGGTTAGCTTCGAGAACGCCCGTGCAGCATGCTGGGGTAACAGTCTGGCTGTTGTATCCCCTGGTCTTGACCTCGGTGGTCTTCTGCAGGTGCTCATCATGAGTGTACATCTCTGTCAGCACAGCGCCTATCTTGTAGTTCTGCACGCAGAGCTTATCCACCCATTTCTGGTCATAAGTGCCGGTCTGATATGAGACGGGCATGTATTCCAGCTCCTGCTCCGATGTGAAGTTGATGTAGTCCATGGGATCTGACCCGGTTGGCCATTCACATGTCAGGTCCGCAGGTTGCCTCTCGGCCTCAAGCTCAATTCTGGAAGTGATCACATTTCCTGAGCCGGACTGCTTCTCCACCAGCTTCTGGCCATTAAAGCCGTTTTGTGTGGAGATGATAATCTCCAGGCTTCTATACCCCACTCCTTTTACAGACGATTTCTCGTACATGTAATTGGCAGCGCCTGCCATGCCAACTATTGCCATGGCGATAACCAATAAAATGATCAACTCTCTCTTCAATCCACACTACCTCCTCTAGCCTGGTTGTCCCTGAATCGGGCACATTTTAAAAACCCAGGCCTTCACTCTCCTGATAAACCCTAGCACCCGTGTTACCTGGTTCTCTGGAGGCTATTTTAAGGTTTTGGCTGCCCAAATCATTTGGAAATGCCGAACGAATTCAGCCGGTTCACGAAGTCAGTGCTTTCAGGCAGTCTCCTTCCAGACATGGTGTTTTGGATTTAGCGGCATCCCGGAAGAGTATTCTCCGGTTGATCTCAAATGATCCGAAATACTCCTCAAACTCCTTCAGACTCTTCTGGCCGGGAACTACCTGCCTGGCATCTATCAGGTAATATCCTGTGAAGTTGTCCGCCGTCTTGAACTCTGCCGTCTTCTTTAGAGATCCCGTCTGATGCAGTGTGAAATCCTGGTTCTTGAACTCCATCTGCTGCACATTATAGCTCTCCCGGACTTTGGCCCCCACTCCACCAAAGATCGCAGAACTCTTGAAGCTCTCTGTTCCTGCAAGTGTATCTCCAGGAGAGACGGCATTGTAGTTGTCAACTGCATCCTTTTCCTGGAAGTTGGCATTCTTGCCCAATGCCTTGTCCACCAGGTATTCATTCTTCACCAGGGCATCCACGCTGCCGGAAAACAGCATGTTTTTGCTGGACTTGATGCCTGAGTTCATGGATCTGAGGTCCTTATTGATCTGAAACTGGCCCGTGCCGGCGACCGTGGTCTCGGAGGCGTAGTCGAATGCTTGCACCTTGAAATTAGCAGGGCTTGGCACAGAGCTGCGGCATTTGGCCGAAGCCTCCACCGCGAACCTGTACTCTCCGGCTAGCGCGTTTATGTCCGGCAGAACTTGCAGGGCCACAAAGCGAGAGCCTCCTGCGGGAATGGTCAGGGGAGTGGTCGTCCAGCTAAACCATTCAGATGGACAGCCCTCCGGCTTGACGCCGACATCAGCCAGCACCTCTGTTTGACCATCGTTACTTACCGTAACCATGAAGTCCAGTGGCTTGCCCGGAGTGGTATACAATTTATCCGGCTCTGACTCCGGCCCGGTAAGGCCGATGTTCACGTAGAGGGCGCCGGAATCCCCGGAACAGGGGCTGGGCAGATATGCAGGCAAAGTTGGCGATGTAAAGCCCGTCCAGGGACTGCTCGAAACGTCCCCAGTAGCCAGGCCCGAGTCATCAACGGTGGCCTTTGCCTGGCATGCCGTCAGGATGAATATCATCATTATACAAATCATTCGTCTTTTCATGCTAACCCCCCAAATATTGCTAAAAAAGGAAAACTGCAGGCTTTCTCGGCCTAGCAGTCTATACCTTCACACGGTGCATGGATTCTCTCAGGTACCGGGTTCTCATGGAACTTAATGGTCTTCTCGGCTTCGAACACACCCTTGAACATCTCGTGGGCCTTGATGTCCTTGTAGAATATCTTGTGCCAGGTTGCGTCCGTGCCCCAGGTACCATTGAAGGAGTTCTTGGTCTCAAGACCAATCAGATGGGCAGGATTGTAGACGCCATTGCTGTCCGTCATGAGCTTATTGACTTCATTGGTGTTTCTGCCTGCGTTCTTGAGCAGGCCGGGCAGATCCTCCGGTCTCACGTTCACGCCGTTGATTGGCGCGGGCTCATAGGGCGTGGTTGAGGAAAAGAACGCGGTCTGATCCTGTTCCATCTCATTTACGGAGAACAGCTCCTGCACATTGGCACCAATGCCTCCGTAGAAGGCCTTGGAGTTGAGGAGCTTTCCACCAGTCAAGGGCGTCTCGCCGGCATAGGTCAGCTTCGTGGTCTGGAAGAGGTTCAGAGCTGATTCATTTCCACCATTGACTGAGGATATATTTCTCTTCAGCTTGTCGGCATTCTGTGAGTATGCGGTCTCCTGGTCCAGCTCGAGATCTCCGTCACCGTACATGGTGTTTAAATATTCAAGGGCAATTTTTTTGTCGATTACCGATGTGCTGACGTCGATAATTCCCGTTCCGGATACCTTATGTGCTTCACAAAACGGTTCATACTGCACGGGCGGAACTATGGGCGAATTGGCCATCACAGTACCGCATAGCCCTACAAGGGCAATTGCAAGTGCTACTATTCCTACTACTCCCTTCATGCTACATTCACCCCCGATGTTGATGCAACAGTTGTTAATCCCTTTAATGCTTTATCGCTTTTAAATGCGATCTTTAAGCTACAGGTTTACTCTAACGTTTTTATTTGATATAAATCTATCTGTTATTTGCGACGGTGTAGAGTCCTGGATATTGGGACTTAAAAAAGGAAAAAATGAGCAGATTTTGGTTGGGAGCAAACAGCTCCTTTCCCGGAGTTTTCTGCTCTTATACTACAGATGCCGTGGGGAACGCCCCGTCGATCTCCTTGGCTTTTTCATTGTAGGATATGGTTGCAACTCCACCAAAGGTGGTAGAAGGCTGGCTGGCGAATATTTCGTCAACATCATCCGAAGCGTAGGCGAACCTATGTACAGAAGCGGTGTCATGAGGTGCAAATTTGCCGATTGGGGTGGTGTCCTTTTGCGCCGTCAACTTCCAGTAGCCTGATAATGTGCTCGTGGTCTTGCCCATGTTGTCGGTGATCACAGTGGCAGTGGACTTTCCGCTTAAGCTGTTCTTGTTGGGTTGATTGCTCTCACGGTCCGCTATGATTGGTCCAAAGCCGTCGTTGCTCAGGATCGGTGCAAAGACGAGCGTTTCGCCGACTACGCCAACTGCATCGACATCCGGATTCGCTACAGGGATTATGTTCTTTGTCGCAGTTCGCAGATCGCCTCCATTGAACGCTGGATTGAGTGTCAGAGGTAGCTGCTCCAGAACATTTCCTCCGGTGATTGCGTCTCCTTTACCGGCTGCAATCGCCCTGCCGAGGAACCCTCCCTGGGCGTTCAGCGTATTGATTGCGGTAGTGGTAACCTTTCCTTTCGCATCCGTCATGGTGCTTACGCTGTCGATTCCGCTGTAGGATGTGACTTTGTTATTGGAATCGATAGAGATTGGATGGCCATCAGCATCGCGGACGAGCTGCTGTCCGTATACATCTCCAGCCAGATCAACGGAGCCGGCGTATTGCAGGCTATCGTCATTCTGGTTGACTGCTACTGCCGCCTGAACTACGGCATCGGCAGACTTGGCGGTGAGGGTCTGGCTTCCGGTCGCCTGAACGTTGCTGGCGCTCGTTACCTTGCCGTCATAAGATACATCCTTTCCATTATCGACAAATGCGCCGGTAACTGCGGCAGAAAATTCGTACTCGTCGCTCTCCTGTATAGATCCTCCCACGAATGCGGCCGTGCTCAGAGTTCCAACCGTCTTGGCATTCTGGGTTGCAAATGCGGTCTTGGTGTTGACTGACGCACCGCTCGTGTAGGATGTTACCTTAACATCTTTTCCTTGTAACAAAGCACCCTGGGCCGCGGCCAGGTAAGGACCATCGGCGAAGAAGTCATCCAGTATATTGATGCCATTGTCGCGCAAGGTCACGAATTCAAATTCTTCGTTTGTCGCCAGGGCGTCTGCAATGATACCATTGACTTCGCTAGCAGAGAAGGCCTGGCTTGCAGTTGCCGTTACGGTCTGAGTGCTCACAGAGTTTGCGCTGTAGACTACATCCTGCGCATCATGAGCCGCAATAGCCGCCTGTGCGTAAACCAAATTCCCTTTATCCGCATCAAACTGGCCGGCTGATCCGCAGAATGCGGCATAGTATTCCCCATCCTTGATGGAAGGCAGGTTGGCAGACTGGGATGCCTTGGCGGTATTGGCATCAACCGATGCGGCGCTCTTGTAGGTCTTCACCTGGAACAGATCATCATCGTTGGCTTCGACCTTTGCAGACTGGCGTGCGTTAAGGCGGTTGCTGTCTGCCTCGATATTCGCGTCTAGGTCGGAAGCGGTATCGGACGTGACTTCCTGGCTCGCGCTTGCAGCACCCATGCTGGTGCCGGCGGACGCGGCCTTATAATTCAGGTTCTTCGCGTCATCAATATACAAACTGTTCATTGCGGCAGCATATGTATCTGCATATGCATTCCACATCCCGCCGTGTCCCCAGAATTCAGCATCATATACATTTCCCTTTGTGCTGAGGGCCTGGGATGCCGTGGCGGTTTTCCCATCAACAAAAGCGGCGCTCTTGTAGGACGTTATTTCCATCCCGTTCGCATCATACAGGTCAGCGTGCTGGCCAGCATGCAGAGACGGAACAGGAATGCCCTTACCCTCAAGAACCTCTGGTAGAAAATCGACGCCCCACCAGGGTGCTGCGAAGCCCAGTGCATTCAGACCTTTGCCACTTTCGGACCAGGCTCCAGCTTCGAAAGACTTGGCACCCTGTGCCTTGATGCTATCCTGGCTCGCAGATGCGGTTCCCGTGCTGGTGCTCGTGGCTACGGCGTTGTAGCCCACATTTTTGAGGTTGCCACCATCTACTCCTTCGATATCCGCATAGGTCTGCGCGCCCGCTGATGTATCTCCTTTGCTCTGCCAGGAGAATCCCCAGAATTGCGCTTCCGCTTCTTCATTCATAGGAGGACGGGCCGCGGGGGGAGCGACCTTGGGAGTGACCTTGGTGATGTCTGCCTTCTGGGACGCGGTGGCAGTTGTATCAGAAACTGACGCAGAGCTCTTGTAGGATTTTATGTCTCCACCGGTGATGGTGGCAAACTGGCCTGCCGCCAGAGCCGGATTGTCAGTTACGGGGTTATTTTCTTTAGTGTAATCTACGGGGAGGCCTGCAACAGGAACTGCGGGAACGAATGCTCCCTTCGCGGCAAAGGCGGATATCTTGAAATTATCAGCGCCGATCGCTGAGAAGGTCTGTTGTGCGCTGACCTTGGAACTCGACGCATATAGAGCATTGTCGTATGTAATCTGTTTCGCAAAACAGCCCACCACATCAACGGATGCAAACGCTTTGCCGTTATAGGCGAAGCCGCCGAAGTTTATGCCTTCCGCGTTGGTTGCCACTACATGGCCCGTAACGGATGCTGACGAAGTTGTAGACGTCGGCACGAATTTATACGAGTAGCTTGCCGAGCCCGTCAGATAGGCATAAGACGCAGCGATGTACTTGGCGTCGGGGCTCTGAGCTTGCCAGTACTGCGCCAATGCTCCACCGGCACCAGGGGTTGATGTGGACGATGCCCCTCCTACGCTTGTCAGCGACAAATCATTGCCGCCTATTCTATTTAACACGTTTGATTGATCGAAATAAATACCGGGACTTGTAATAGTAGATCCTGCCGATATATATGGGGTCCCAAAGCCGACTTGAATATCCGCAAGAACCTGCGGTACAAACATCAAGGCAGCTATTATCACGAGGATGCCCATGGTTTTTATGTGATTCATATCCTATTCAACCTCCTTAGTTATCAGCAGACTCATTTTATACGAATGTTCGGATCGTGTCTGCCGTATTCTAAGATAGTTCTGTGGAGTTCAATACTTAAACATGTTTTGCTGCCCCTTTGGATATATTTTATCGCGTATATTTAACCCATTATATCGGATTGGCATCCATGATTTAGCCAGGAAAAATGAATAAAGAGATATTTTTTTAATTTTATCTTCATTCAAAAAAGCATTGCGCATTAAATGATCGATGGTTTTAAATTTTAAAACTAAATATTTTCATTATTGCCGGCATCCCACGGAGTCTCTGGTAGTGCAGGGCATCATCCGCAACACTTCTATATGCAAACAAGAAGAACCATGCCGGATGAGACTGGGTGAGAGGGAGTGGGTGTGCATTACCCTGTGCATTCTGTGTATAGCAGCCCACATTTTTTTATCTCCCAGCGTCCAGGCGACATCATGGTTCGGATCTGTGAGCACCGATAGCTCCTCCTGGAGCATAGTGCGCCAGAGCCAGAACCTGAGCGCACATCTAACTGAGCAAACCGATGGAACTGTGGCCCCCCTCAAGATAACTCCTCAGGGCAGGTCGGTGGCAGGATATCATTCACGCTATGCCAATGTGAACGTCAACGATGTAATGCTCAAAGAGCGGACCAGTGCCACAGAAGGCTATTTGAAATCTGCTGAGCAGACCGATCTGATATCGAGTATCGATGGCAATGTTACTCAGAAGGTGGGGGGTAGGGGAAATGCGACCATAGAAATCGTCGAAGTCAATTTTTCTGAGGAATGGCCCGTGCTGCTCAAAAACCGGCGGCATATCTATTATAACGGCTCGGAAATAAACGACAGGATTTTCGGCGGGAACAATTGGGATTATGCGGGAACCAGCTCCTTATATAATTCCCAGTACGAACAGGAGAGGGCTTACGGCTTATTCCTCCATCACCTCAATATATCGATCACGGCCGTCCTTATCAACAAGAGCATTGTTGCCGACGACAACAAGGTCACATTTAAAAACAGCAGCTACATCACATCGGTAAACTATTTGCCCTCCAGAATTACAAGATATGATTCGCGCACATATTCCACAGGAATAACTGATCTGAAACTTGCTCACGCCAGCGATAATCAGCTCTCATCCACAAAGGGCCTGGGCCATATCAACTACGATAGCAAGGTCGAGCAGCGTTATTACGGCCGCTTCCAGATGAACATGAGCTTGAATGAGACCACATGGATGCCGCTTCCGGTGAACCGGACGGAAGATAACTGGCTTGGCGAACTTTGCGCTACATGCCCGGATTATTAGAATAATCGAGTCCTCTGTGGTTGAAACGTCGTTAGCCGCTGGTTATAACCAAGTGGCCGACGATACTGCCACCACAGAGACACAGAGCGCACGGAAGACTCCACAGGAAACGGCGGCGCACCCGCGCAGCAAGCTACGAGGAACCATTCATTTCTAAAGCAAGAAAAAATAAAACTCCAGGCGTCACCGCCCGGAGCCAGATTCGATTGTTAATCTATTTAAACGCAGGGCAGCCAGTCAACGCTGATTTGGCCGCATGTGGAGTTGCCCCAGAGCTGGATGAACTTCTCGATGGAGAAGACCCCAGTCAGATCTTCGACAGATCTGCCGTACTCGGCATGGCGGCCTTTCAGTTGTAGATCAGCGAGCGGGTCGCGGGAGATCCATCCGATGTGGGCAACGCCGATGACGTTGCTGTTCAGATTAGCCTCGAGAACACCTGTGCAGCAAGCTGGGCAGCTATCAATGAACCTTCCAATTCGGCCCGGTCCGCCATTCCAGTTGATGCTCCCGTATCCTCTGGTCTTGACCTCGGTGGTCTTCTGCAGGTGCTCAGCGTGGGTGTACATCTCAGTCAGCACGGCGCCGATCCTGTAGTTCTGCACGCACAGCTTCTCAACCCACTTCTGGTCGTAGGTGCCGGTCTGGTAAGAGACGGGCATGTACTCGAACTCAGCTTCCTTGGTGAAATTGATGTAGTCCATGGGGCAGTTAATTCCAGTT
>JAPKYC010000185.1 GCA_026394505.1 Methanothrix sp. | reverse complement strand
ACCAGCAAAGCGGCCTGATCTTCGTAAGATCTGGTTATGCCTTCGCGTTCCCAGGCATTTTTGCGATCAGCAAGTGCTTTATTCCAAAGATGTCTGCAGGTTTCCAGCGTTACGGCCAATTGTGCTTCTTGTAGCTTGTTTAGGTATAGCCGAAACTTGTAGGCAGTTTTCATATTAACTTAATATGGCCGTTCCATGCTATATTAAGTCAATTAGTGCGCAGCGAAAGTAATCATGACAGGGGTACGATTCATCCCCAGCCTGAAGTCTGGGGTCTTCTCTACCCCTGTACCCCGACGAGATAAAGCAAAAGCTCAATGAATCATTATGCATGAAATTATATACTCGCGAATTCCGCTATTCAGCTACCACACCATCAGATCGATCCCCTCGATCCTCACCGTCTTCCCCCTCCGAGTGCACCACCATTCCCGAATGCACTTTCTGCATCATGCAGTGCTCAGGCAGAAAGCGCACCGTCTCGCCTACCTCCGGCCTCCTCCCCCGGCTCACCACGCCCTCGAAGCCGGCCACCATGCAGATGCCGATATCCTCCCGGCGCAGGCAGCCCTTTTAGCAGGTGCACCGGCCCTACCAGATGCACAGTGGCAATTCCCTGCTTATTCTTGATTCCTTGCGCCGTTATTTCGCGGTGGTACTCATCTCCCAGATGCCAAAGGCATTGTTCTCCGTATCCATACAGATTATGAAATACCCCATCCCAGGAACGGCTTTCTTGGGAACAATTATTTTGCCGCCCAGCTTTTCAACTTTCGCTGCATATTCGTCCACCGACGGCACTCCGATGTAGTTTGTAATTTGTTGGTCGGGGTGCATTCTCTTCATCATGCCCCCTCCAGGAGCGCCATAAACGTCGATCATCGCATAATCCATGCCTGGCATGCCTTCAATCTTCCAGCCAAAAAGGTTGGAATAGAATGCTTTTGCCCTTTGCATGTCATCCGCAGGTATCTCAAAGTGTACTATGCTGGTCATTTCTTCTTTCCTCCTTGTTCTTGATTTTACTTGATCTTTTGTTGTTACACCTTCAAGGTTTTTAAGACTATTTCTTCAAGGCGGTCCATGCTTTCGGTTGCCCCTTCTTTCATACCTGAGTTGAACATGCCGTCACGATCCTCAACGCTCTGGAAGAGATCTGTGACCGTCAGTTTCGTCTTGCCTTCGAACTCTTCGAACTTCGACGTTTCAAGTATTACATGGCCCGGCATACCTTCAAATTCGAAGGTGTGGACTTCCCGCTCTGGCGGCACGATTTGCCGATAGACACCATTGAAAGCGTACTTATTGCCGTCCTGGTCGCGCTGGATGAATCGCCAGACTCCGCCCGGTAACACGTCCATCTTTTCAACAGTAGTCGCAAATCGTTTCGGCCCCCACCACTGCGGTATAAGATCGGGGTCCGTGCTCGCCTTGAACACCATATCGCGCGGCGCATCAAAGATGCGAGTTATGACGACCTCCAGATCTGACGGAAGCTCAAACTTGGGGACATTTTTCCCGGAGATGATCGATTTCTCCGTTTCCAGGTATTTTGCAAGCTTGTCGAAGGATTCATTCCAGCCCTGCTCTGCCCCCTCACTATCCGGGCCGGGCGGCATGCCTGTATGCCGCAAGGTAAGCTTTGTCTTGCCGTCATGATCTTCTAAGATTACCGTTATCAGCAATTCAAGCGGAAAGTATTTGCTCATGCCGTAGTAGGAAGCCGGGACAGTGTTGCCTTTCTCATCTGCGAAAGAATCGGTCATGACAAGCCGCTCAAATGCTACGATTTCACGAAAGATGCCTTTGCTCCAATAGTCCTTGCCGTCGGGTGATCGCATGCAGCTCTGATACTCGCCGCCCACTCGCAGATCGATCCTGGAAACTGGTGATGTAAAGCCTTTGGGCCCCCACCAATGCATAACGCGCTCGGGCTCTGTCCATGCCTTCCAGACAAGCTCTCGTGGTGCATCAAAGAGGCGTGTGATGATTAGATCTCTAGTATCTCCCTGGGTCATTTGCCATTCATCCTTTTCATCATAATAAATGTCTAAAAACTTATTTAAATTTTGTGACACAAGCCTCGAAGCCATAGCACGAAGTGTGAACAACGTGGCAATTGCCCGGTCGTACTTGAGCACTTTGGCAAAATGAGTGATGGGACTGCCCAAAGGCCGGTAGCGGAAGATGTCGCCCTCTTTTAGATGCGCCTCGGGATTGAAGGGATGTAGATCCTCCCGGCAGGAGGGCTCGCCGCCCAGTGGGGCAAGCGCAAAGTCGGCATGAAGGCCGTCCAGAACGCCGATGATCTCCTCTGTCTTCTCAGAGCAGGCCAAGAGTGCAGCGATCTGCTCCGACCGGCCCAGGAATCTCCCCCTGCTTGAGAATGGTGCACCTGTCCAGCCTGGCCACGTCCACCAGCTTGGCTGCGAACACCCGGCAATAATTGATTCATTACCGCAAGCTGAGCCGAAGAAAGTCCTCTCATGAAACCGAATTAAAAGATAACTGTTAAATCCCATTGAGTAGTAGGACTCATCATGTTCTCGGAGTATATCGGGGCGGCTTTGAGGCGAGCGAAGCACGAATCTCTGGAGAATGGCTCTTACATGGCCACTGTGGAAGGTCTTCGTGGTGTGATAGCCACCGGTGAGACTAATGAGAAATGCCGGGAAGATCTTATCGAAGTTATTGAGGAATGGATTGCCATTCGGTTGCAGAGAGGCTTTGCCATTCCGTCCCTTGAGGGTCATGCGATAGGTGTCACTCAGGAGCCGATGGCCATTGTGTAGAATAATTCCCGTTCCTTATCGCGTTCTCATTAAGACCATTTTAAGAGATGCCGGTATCTCCCGCGAGGACTGGATTTCAGCATAGATGTCTTCGACTGGATGGCGGCCAATCCCGAGCACATTTTCGCCACGCTCAAGGAGAGCGACCGGGCGGCGGTGACGCCGGACACGGGCGCGGTTTCGAGTGGCCCCAGCCCATTCTGGAATATAGGGAAAAGACTCACAGACGCCAGGCGGACGCTCGCGCGCGGGCGCGGCCAGGCGGGCCCGGGAACGGCTGTGCCCGGCCCCTGGGCGTATGCTCACAACGGTGTTTTCTTTTTCTTGCCATTGCATGTCTTTGCTCAAGTGATGGATTCGATTCCCAAGTAATCGTAGTATCCGCGCTTGAAGGATTCAAACTCTTTTATGGTCTCATAGGCTTTGTCGTACATGAAGGGCGTATCATCTTCGTAAAGGACCTTGCCCTTCAAGACCTGCATGCGCAAAGGAAGGGGAAGCTGCTGGAAGATCTTGATATCATAGACATCATCAAAGAGATCTGATAAGACTTTGAGGCGGAATTCGGAGGCATCAGCATCATCATAGTATACGCTGATATCGATGTCCGAATCCTCTTTCATCCGGTCTTCAGAAGCTGAGCCGTAGAGAGTGATGAATCTGACTTTGTCGCCGCCGAGCGATTTAATCATCTGGACGGCTCGATCAATTTTCTCAGATAGGTTATGCATTGCGATTGATCCTCCCTGGGCTCTTTAGCGACCATTTAACTGATCTGGGCATATCGGCATCGAGTGGAAATTTAGGCTTGGGCATAGGCGGTGATCTCTTCGCCAGCAATTATCCGGGCTGCATATGCCAGGGCCGCCAGAACATCTTCCTTTTGCAGGTCATATTCCTTGACGATCTCTTCGATCTCCATGCCGCCTGCAAGTGAGCCGATAATTATCTCCAAAGGGACACGGGTACCCTTTATGATCGGTTTTCCATGCCTCACCGCCGGATCGATTACTATTCTATCTTCGTACATTTTATGCCTTCCGATCGGTTACTTCTGTAGACTTCCAAGCATAAATCCTTTTGAGGAGAGTATGAGAGGGATCCCACGATAGCTTTCAAGGAAACCCTTACATAATAGGGACTCATAAGACCATTTGGTCTATCTACTTATGAAACGCAAAGAAATATATGCAAGCGATATCTTAGTCGAATTGAAAAATGGCGCTGATGTGGAGTACAGAGATGTCATAATCATTGGTGACTTGGATTTAAAAAATTTGATTTTCCAAATAAAATTTATTGAAAGATCATTTGATGAAATTAATGATGGCTCATCTGAATATCTAAAATGTGTAACTTCTAAAATCAAAATTATAGATTCAGAATTCCATGGAATTTTGGATCTGAGTAATATTATATTTGAAAGTAGCATTCGGTTTGATGGTTCAACTTTTTATAAAAATATTTATTTTAATGGCACTATATTTAAAAATAATTTATCGTTTAGGGGAACGAATTTTAAAGGATTTACAAATTTTTGTTACGCAAGAAGTAAGCACATGAATTTTTGGGGAGCACATTTTTATGGCGGTACTTATTTTAAAAAATGCAATTTCGAGGATGATGCATATTTTCTTGGTTCCAGATTTGAATCTTTTGCCATATTTGAGGGAACGATTTTCAGAGCCCAAGCATTATTTATGGGAACTAATTTTTTTAATGAGACATCTTTTAAAAGATCGATATTTTTTAGAGTTGCAAATTTTTCCGGAGTTGGATTCGAACATGCTCAATATCGTGTGGATATAGATCTAAACCAACCCAATATAGTAAAATTATAAATAGTAGTAGTATCTAACATAAATATGTGAATGGAAGTATAGAGCAAGACGTATCGCACCTGAATGCCAACCATCTCGATCTAAAGCATCTGGAGAAGATACTGGCTCTAGCTCTCAATCCCTTAGATATAATTGAAGTTCAAGATCATATCATAAAAAGCTCAAAGAGGAGAATCAGCAACTTAGAGATGAAGTCGCGCGTTTGAAAGATGAAAAGGGCAAACCTAAGATACTGCCAAACGTTCCTGATGTTCCTCGCGACAAACCCAATCATCAAGTAGGTAAATCCAAACCCTGGAAAAAGGAAGCCAAGATAACCAAAGTCAAGATAGATCGCATTCAGAAGTTCTGCGTCGATAGGAGCATTCTTCCAGATGATGCGATTCCAAAGG
>JAPKYC010000156.1 GCA_026394505.1 Methanothrix sp. | reverse complement strand
GCCGCCCTTCCTATGGAGCCGTAAAAGGTCCAGGCGGAGACATAGACGCATAGAGAGAGGGCATAAACATAGGGATTGGCCACGATGCTCTTTCCTAAGTGTTTTTGGCGGTCGGCATACCGGGCTATGCCAAAGAGCAGCAGCAGGTAAAGGACCATGGCGAGCAGAGCAACATGCGGTCCAATCAATCAAAATTCCCCCGATCGAAGAGATACAGAGCCATGATGAAGAATAGCCAGATCGAGGCAACATAAACCAGTATGGCTGGCGCACCTAATATAACGTAGCCGTTCGCCAGTTCGATTAAAGGCCAGTTGAACAGCACCCACCCTGTGGCGAATAGAAAAACCCAGAATTCCTTCTGGCCCAGGAGATCCTGCAAGGATAGTGCCATATCTACAAACCTGGATAAACAACTAATCCTTTGACTGATATATCTACTGCATGCTTTCCCAAATGGTGTGCTGTGCCGCACATCTTGACAATCTCAATGGACCTTCTCCTTGCGAAATTTATCTCAACATTTTGCAGCAGGATTATTCCATCGGCAACTTGCGCTATCTGTGCGGGATAGGGGGCCCCTGGCTGTGCGTCCTCCGCCACCAGTGCCACCACCGCTTTTGCCTTGATGAGATGAGATAGCTTAAAAAGAAAACGACAGTATTCGTCTTTGAGAACGTCTTCCAGAACGGACAGGTTTTCAATGACGATTCGAGCCGGATGGAATGTATCGATCTCCCTCTCCAGCATATCCAAAAAGTCCTGCGATCGGCATGCTTTTTCCACCATCTCTTCCATCTCCAGGTAGCAAATCTCCTTGCCGAAATAGGTACTCTTGACAAATTCATAACTAGAGGCGTAATTGAATAGCAGATCCGGCGGACCGCCGAAGGTCAGCAGGCATAGGCCATGCTCTCCCAGATCCGCACCCTTGCAAAGAAACTGAATGCAAAAGGTGGTCTTGCCCGCCCCGGCATCGCCCGCTAAAAGAATGAGAGACGGTCTGGGAAGACCACCTTCCATCATGTTATCCAGACCAGGAATTCCTGTAGGCATCCTTTCTATCAAGTTCATATCTTAGAAAATATTGCCTCTCATCTTATTTGTCTTTATCCAGACGGTTTTTATATCATGAATTCAATCTCGCTGACGTGAGACGACTTGATCCTTAGAACTCATTATTCAGGCGATATTAACGCGGAATTGGATGGCAAAGAGGTTGTTTTAACCGGTTTTGCCCACGAGATGCGCGACCTGGGGGGCATAGCCTTCCTGGTACTGCGGGACAGAAAAGGCCTGGCTCAGGTAACTTTGGTCAAGAAGCTGCTGGGAAAAGAGATGTTCAAGAGCGCGCGCTCCATCAGCCGGGAGAGCGTGGTAATGGTGCAAGGAACAGTCAAGGCAGAGCCGAAAGCACCTCGCGGATACGAGATCCTTCCCACAAAGATCCAGGTATTGAATGCCGCCCAGGTGCCTTTGCCCCTGGACCCCACTGAGAAGGTGGAGTGCGAGCTGGATACACGCCTTGATGCCAGGTTCATGGACATTAGAAGGCCCTCTGTTCTGGCCGCTTTCGAGATCGAGAGTGCAGTTTTGCAGAGCCTGAGAAGCTACTTCTACCAAAGAGGAGTAACTGAGGTCTTCACTCCCAAGATCGTGGCTGCGGCCACGGAAGGTGGAACTGATCTCTTCCCCATCAGCTACTTCGAAAAGGAGGCTTTCCTGAATCAGAGCCCCCAGCTCTACAAACAGATGCTCATGAGCGCGGGCATGGACCGGGTCTTTGAGATCGGCCCCATCTTCCGGGCTGAGGAGCACGACACCCGTCGCCACCTCAATGAGGCCATCTCCATCGATATTGAGTTTAGCTTTGTCGATGACAAGGACGTTATGGAGATTTTAGAAGAGGCGGTGGCTGGAGCCTACAGCTATGTGGCCGGGAACTGCCGCTACCAGTTGCAGGTTTTAGGCCTGGATCTGCAAGTTCCAGAGATTCCCTTTAAGAGAATCACTTATACCCAGGCACTGGAGCTGGCGGGAGAGAAGGCGGGAGTCAAGATGCAGTGGGGAGATGATCTGGATACAGAGACGGAACGGTTCCTGGGTGAGACCATAGGCGAGCACTATTTCCTTACCGACTGGCCGTCCTCCATAAAGCCCTACTACACCTTGCCTTATGAAGACAAGCCGGAGGTCTGTCGGGGATTTGACCTCATGCATCCGGCAATGGAGCTGGCCAGCGGGGCGCAAAGGGTGCACGACTACAGCCAGCTTGTGGAGCGCATAAAAGGGAAAGGGCTGGACCCGGACGGATTCGAGTTCTACCTCAAGGCCTTCCGCTACGGCATGCCGCCGCACGCCGGCTGGGGACTGGGCCTCTCCAGGCTGGTCATGACCATGCTTAAATTGGAGAATATTCGCGATGCGGTGTTATTCCCGCGCGACCGAAGGCGGCTGGTGCCCTAGAGGCACAGGCTACCTTCTTTAGCAGTCTTTTGTTCTGTCTTTTTATATTTCTTATGAGCTATTCCGGGTATTTCCTAGCGATTTTGCGACTCGGTCAGTGAAAATAAAATTGTTGTACTGATATTAGTTTTAAGTGGCTTAGGCAGTCTTTTGGTACACCCCTTTCAATCAATTTCAATTCTTGAAGAAAAAAATATATATTACTTGTTTACAAATTACTTCGTAAGAGATGATCTCATGATCAAACGAAAATCGTTGCAAAAGAAGCTGGCAATTGCGGCCGTGGCAGGGATGCTAGTGCTGCTATTGGCGGCATCATGTGTCGCCCAGACCTCATTGGAAATAAGCGGACCGGAGAACTGCATGGACTGCAGTGCCAACGCTTCCAGTTCACCAGGCTTAGAAAATGCGGTGCAAGAAATGAATTCATCAAATGCACCAGTCAGTCTCGCAGCCCCTGGCCTTGTATCGCCTTCCGGAATCCTGAATACCGGCAAGCCCACCTACGTCTGGAAGGGCGTGAATAGCTGTCTGTACTACTGCCTGGAGGTGACGGACGATCTGGATAACGTCGTGCTCAAGCAATGGTATGATGCCGCGGACTTCCCCCCGGCTCCAGGTGAATGCTCAGTGACGCCGCAGCAAAGCCTGGACCCTGGAGACTATAGCTGGAGAATACAGAGCTGGAATTGCCCCGTCGGCCCTAAGTGGAGCCAAAAAATGGATTTTACCGTCTGCACATCTTCCTCCTTTCCAGGCAAGGCGACCCTTGTCTCGCCCAAAGATACCATCGGCAGCAAGAACCCGACCTTCGTATGGAAATCAGTGAAAGGATGCACTCAGTACTGTCTTAAGGTGGCCAATGCCAATGATCAAAATCATCCTATCTTTGAGAAGTGCTATGATTCCGCAGAGGTGCTCTCCGATCAGATCTGCTCCATTACGCCCGGGCTGGATCTCGCTCCTGGAAGCTACCGGTGGTGGATTCAGACCAGGAACTGCAAGGGAGACGGACCCTGGAGCAATTTAATGAGCTTCAAATTCCAAAATACGCTTCCGGGCAGATCGATGCCGATATCTCCCCAGGGCCTCATCTCCACCAGCACACCGACCTTCATCTGGACGGCAGTTTCTGCATCCACAAAGTACCATCTTCAGGTGGAGAACAGCTCCGTAATTGTCGTTAATGAGTGGTATGATGCCGAAGATGTGACCCGGGGAAGTCGGTGCTCAGCTTTCTTGCCCATAGCTCTCCCTGACGACGATGCCAACTACTACTGGCGCATCCGGGCCGGCAACGATGCCGGGAATGGACCATGGAGCGGCCTCAAGGAATTTGAAACGGTATGTGCCTTTAAACCGGGTCCGGCCAAGAAAAAGCCATGATGGGATGATTTCCGGCCCTTGGGCAAGGATGCAGGGGTGAGGCCGACCAGCCTCATCCACCCTATTTCTTTTTGCATCGCGAGCATCTTCTGGATTTCCGGTACCAAATTCCGCTTATTCCAGCTTCTCGATGCCGACCTTCTTTACCTTTGGCTTCCAGATCTTGTCAGGCATCCAGGCCGGCGCTCCGGCCGGCTTGTCCACCTGCACTCTCTCTCCCGTAAACACATGCACCTTCTTGGTACCACGTTCGCGCAGCTTGATATCGGTGTAGCCCCGGTTGGCTGCCTTTAGAGCAGCTTGTCTGGGTGATTTCCCTGTAAAAACTCCAATCTCATTTCCCTCAGCATCTCGCAGGGCGAAATTTCTCATCTCAGCCATATTTTCCCTCCTTCGTGGATATGAATAAGCCTCTCTGATTCGGTATATTAATCTAATCCAAAAATACCCCCAAAGAGGGCGGGGGGATGCTGGAACTTTGCCGCAAACGCTTTTTCAAATTTAGAAATATTTTCAGCAAAAAATTAATAATTCTGAAGACAATTAGCATAAAGACTGAAAAATATCCCTTTGTCCATCGTTTATGCAGCTTTGCTCTAATACGCCACCGGCACACTGCGGGGGGACATCGACCGTCGATATCGCAGCATTCCGCCGGGATGACGCCGCCAAAGCCGGGCGGAAGAAGAATGCCGCATGGCCACAGAAAGGACGCAGTTGATGGTCTCCAGTCACTCCCCGTTCTTCGTAGACGGCCTCAAGCCGGAAGAGCTCTGGGTGCTCTACAGAGATGAGCAAGACTATACCCAAGCGCGAAAAGCGTCGGATATGAAGGGCAATCCCTGAGTTTTTAAAAGATGGATTTAAAGCAGTGTGCGGAAGAGATTGACCTTTAGCCCCTAATGCTCCGGAATCCATCTCAGCTTCTGGATGATTACCGCTTGTGCATTCTCTATCAGTGTGATGCTCTGCGCCCTGTGCCTGCCGCTCTTCACAATAACCACCGGCCCCTGCATCTTTCGAGCCTCGGCGTAGATCTTTGCACCGTGCAATGCATCGCCCTCTTCGTAGCAATCCATCAAACGGCCTCCAGACGGCCTTCTTTCTTCAGCTCGGCAGTAATGCGGCGCACCAGGTCAAAATCCAGCTCCAGATCCTGAGAGATCTCATCTGGATAAGCTTCTTGCTTTCTCTGGAAGTATCCAATGATCTCCTTTTTTGCCGTCTCATAATCGACTTCACGGCATTTTATCACCTTGATGGATGCCAGCTTGTCTCGAATAGCTTCTCTGACGAAGTCCGATGCGTTGAGATAGACTCCGGCATCAATCAGATCCTGAATCTGCGTCAGATCGCTTCGCGTGATCTTCGATCCTATAACGCATCCCTGGGATTCCTTCGGTCTTACTGCACTGGCCATGCGTTAAATTAGGTTAACTTTGGTTAAAAACTTTTCCCAGGAGATTTGATTTCCCGTTCTACACCGTCCCGCATCCTCTATCCGGGAAGCTCTTCTCGAAGACCTCCCTTTCCGCAGCCACCTCGGCGAAGATCTGCGCCTGGAAGTGCTGCACCTCTGTATCCTCATCCAGCCAGGCATCCGCTGGTAGCCCGGCCTTGACGCAGGTCTGGCTGAGAAATTCGAGCGAGTCAAAGCCCCACTCCGGTGCCACCTGGGGCAGGAGCAGGCCTGAATAGGGACCACGGCTCACAATCAGGCCGTCTTTTCCGATCTGGACCAGATCGGGCAGTTTCTTCTTGGGCTCGGTGAAGGGCTCGGGCTGGGTGAGGATGGTCACCTCCACCACGATTTTTCCCAGCTCCCCTGCCCCCACCTTGGGAAAGCGGGGGTCACGGGAGCCTGCATTGATGGCTGAATCCACGATGGCCTTTCCGAGAGGCAGGACGGGCTGGGGATAGCCGATGCAGCCGCGCAGGTCGCCGTCCTCGTGCAAGGTTACAAAGACGCCTCGCTTCTCATCGAATATAGGCGGGAGATTTTCCGGCTCGATAATTCTTTTCTTCTCGATGTAGTTGGTCAGGGCCTGCCTGGCCAGATGGACGGCCAGGCGGCCTTCTTCCAGTGTCAGCATAAACATTATTGTAGGACGGGAGACTATTAAAGAGTTATGTGAATCAGGTGAGAAAAATGAGACAAATGACAATGATTGCATTTGTGGTTGGTCTGGCCGTCCTTCTAACGGCCATAATGGCTGTGTCCGCAAGTTCGAATCAAGAGGCATCTGATGTGATAAAAGAGTACCTCGGACTCTCTCCGGGAGAGGAGGCCATCGGAGTTCTGCCCGTGGGAAGAAAGGCATGAAATCCTGTCAATTCACCTCCATTTTTTCAGAGGTCATATATCTTTTCGTTTTTAATCAGTTCCAGTTGAGCTTATTCCAGTATTCGTACTCGTGCTCCCAGATCTCTTTGTTCATCTTCACCAGGCGCTTGAAGTACTCCCGGATCTCCTCTTGCATCTTCCTCTGTTCGATGTAGTCGCGCTTGGTCCTGATATCCTCGGCCAGGGTCTTTCCCAGAACGAAGGCCTTCTTCTCCGCTTCCTCCTGGGCTTTTGGCCCCTGGGACATGGCCGCTCCCACGCTTCCCGTGACAAAAGCTCCGAAGTTCAGCATGAGGCCGTCCAGATAGCTTGTGACCTGATCGTAGTTGCTGCCGCCACTGGCCACGCTGCAACAGTACTTGCCCGTGAGGAGCTGGCAGTGAATGGCGTCCGCCATGCGGTCGATAAGCGTCTTCATCTGGGCGGTGACGGTGTGGAAGTAGTTGGGCGAGCCCCAGACCAGGCCGTCCGCAGCCAGGATTTTGTCGTAAAGCCCCTGGAAGTCGTCTTTGTGCACGCACTTGCCTTCCTTGAAGCAGACGGCGCAGGCGTTGCAGAATTTGATGTCCAACTGGCAGACGTCTACCAGCTCCACCTCAACTCCAGAGGCCTTCGCCCCGTCCAGGGCGGCCTGAACCAGCCGCAGGGTCGTACTCTTGGAGCCCCGCGGGCTGGCGCAAATTCCTAAGACCTTCATATCTTTTTCCTCCATTAACTTATCATGATAATCATGTGACCACTGCGTTCTTGAAAACCTTCCAGGCCACCAGGAACATAACCGCGGCAAAGCCTGTTAGCGCCAGAAAGGAAAGCAGGATGTCGCTGCTGCTGTAAACATAATGAA
>JAPKYC010000305.1 GCA_026394505.1 Methanothrix sp. | reverse complement strand
ACCGGGGGGAGCGCCTTCAACATCAAAGCCGAGTCGCTGAGACTCGGAAATTTCTCCCGCCAGGAGGTAGAGGCCCTCTACCGCCAGCACACTGAGGAGACCGGCCAGGCATTTGAAGCGGGGGCTCTGGACAAAGCCTGGGCCCTAACCGGCGGCCAGCCCTGGCTGGTCAATGCGCTGGCCTACGAGGCCTGTTTCAGAATGGCTGACGGCAGCGACAGGACCCGGCCCATCAGTTGTGAGATGATCACCCAGGCCAAAGAGAATCTGATATCACGCCGCGAGACTCATCTCGATCAACTGGCAGACAAGCTGCGAGAGGAGCGGGTGCGCCGAGTGATTGAGCCACTCCTGGCAGGCACAGCAAAGCCTGAGCAGCCTCCTGAGGATGATGTCCAGTACGTCGAAGATCTGGGGCTGATCACCACAAAAGGGCAGATGCGAATTTCGAACGAGATCTATCGAGAGGTGATCCCACGAGTTCTGACCTACACAACACAGATCACCATAGCCCAGGAGCCTGCCTGGTATATCCGGCCCGACGGCCGCCTGGATCTCTCGAAGCTTTTGGAGGCTTTCCAGCAGTTCTTCAGGGAGCACTCCGAGGCATGGCTGGAGAGGTTCGACTACCGCGAGGCAGGGCCGCAACTGCTGATGCAGGCTTTTCTCCAGAGGATCGTTAACGGCGGCGGGCGCGTCGAGCGCGAGTACGGTTTGGGCCGCGGCCGGACAGATCTGCTCGTGATCTGGCCGTTTGCAGGGGGCGAGCAGAGGGCAGTCATAGAGCTGAAGGTCATGTATAAGTCCCGGTCAAAGACAATCCAGGAGGGGCTTGCCCAGGTCCGGGAGTATGCCGACCGTTGTGGAGCTGTCGAGGCGCATCTGGTGGTCTTCGACAGAACTCCCGGCAAGCCCTGGTCCAGGAAGATCTTTTGGAAGAAGGAGAGCTACCTGATGCCTGAAGGCATTGAACTCGCCATCGGCATCTGGGGGATGTGAAGACACCATCCGCCTGTGGAAGGTGGGCGTGATCCGGGCCGGTGCTTCCCAGCGCCAGGGGCCGCCTGCTGCCCGGCTCTTCCGGCGGGCGATGGAATCGAATGATTTGGTCTTCAATGTAAAATAGATATAGTAGCAAAAGCAGGATACTCAGATAGTTATGTCTCACACGGCTCTCTTGATCAGCATTGTCCTTTTAACCACCTCCGGCTTAGCCGCAGACGTGCCTTTTGTCTTCGGCGAGGGGTCCCGAGATATAGCCGGCTTTACCTCCGCCCAGCTCGAACAGGCATCATCCAGCTCTCCCAACCTCGTCGGAGTGCCCTTTGTCTCCTCTCCATCCGGCAGCGAGGTTCTGGAGCTACCAATTGTTGGCGGCGGCAGTGCACCTGTTGGAAAAACCGAGACGAAGGAAGATGATCTCAAGAAGACCGTTAGCTCAAGGGTGGAGCCGGATCATTCTACGGTTCATGAGGTAGCCCTCCTGCTCGTGGCCAAGTTTCCTGGAGACCTCACCATCGACCAGATCTGCTCAATTTACAGCTACATGAAGAACGGAGAAGGATCAGTAAACGGTTGGAGCTATGCCCGCGATCCCAGAGGCTCCGATTTCTTCATGTATGCCAACCAGTCCCTCAAGATCGGTGGGAAAGCCGGTTGCTCAGGTGTCGGCGACTGCGATGATTTTGCCATACTCATGTCGGCGCTTGTGGAGTCTATCGGCGGAACCACACGAATTATCTTTGTCCAAAACAAAACCATGGGCGGGCATGCTTATGTGGAGGTCTATCTCGGAAATCTCAGCGATCCGAACGGCCAGGTAGATGAGATTATCAACTGGCTGAAGCAGAAATTCAATACGGATAAGATCTACACACATATCGACACTGATAGCAAGGATGTCTGGCTTAACCTGGACTGGGGTGCAGATGAAAAAGGGATAGCACATCCCGGTGGGCCTTTTTACCGGGGTGATCGGCACATCGTCGTCTGTGCCAGAGAGCAGTTTGCAAAGACTTCCTTGAAATTATCTGCGACGAAGAAAGAAGGAGCTGAATTGAGCCCGGCCATTTCATTGAATATAACGACTGATGAAATCGAAAGCAAATCCGCAGAGGTTTGGTTTAATAAAGGAGTTGCTTTGACTAGCCTGGGAAGGTACGATGAAGCCTTGCAGGCGTACGACAGAGCCCTGGAGATGGATTCGCAAATGGTTGGGGCCTGGCATAATAAGGGCCATGCTCTTAATAGCCTGGGCAGATATGATGAGGCTCTGCAGGCTTACGATAAAGCCATCCAAATCGATCCAAAATTGGAAATGGCCTGGAGCAATAAAGGCAGCGTGCTCGATAGTCTGGGAAAATACGATGAGGCTATCAAAGCTTACAATGTGGCAATCAAGCTCAATCCTAATTATTCAGACGCCTGGAATAATAAAGGTTATGCCCTGGAAAAACTGGGTAAATATGAAGAAGCAGTAATTGCATGTGATAAGGCTATTGAGATTGATCCACAAAATACGGAAGCCTGGAACAATAAATGCAAAGCTCTAAATGGCCAGGGCAAATACTATGAAGCCGTAAAGATATGTGACCTAGCCATTCAGATTAATGCTCAAAACGCAGGTGCTTGGGGTAATAAAGGAATTGCTCTTCATGGCTTGGGCCAAGATAACGAAGCGATAAACTGTTTTGACAAAGTCCTTGAGATTGATCCGTTGGATGTAAACGGCTGGTATAGCAAAGGTACCGTTCTAATGAATCTAGGTAAGAGCAATGAGGCAATCCAAGCCTTAGATAAGGCAACTGAGCTCGACGCGAATCATTCGAATGCCTGGAATAACAAGGGCCTAGCCTTCGCCGATCTGGGAAGATACGATGATGCAATCAGATCTTATGACCGAGCTATTGAGATAAATCCGCATCATGCGGATGCTTGGTTGAATAAAGGTTCAGCTTTATTAAAACTTGGAAGGTACAATGAGGCTATGCAGGCATGTAATTGGGCAATCGAGATTAATCCTCAAGATTTTCAGGCCTGGCAAAACATTGGCCTTGCTCTAAAAGCTCAAGGCCGCAATAGCGAGGCAGATGCGGCTTTCGCCAAGGCCAGGGAGCTTGGATACTGAGGCAGGAACCGATAGTCATCCGATCCATTGGCCTTCAATGCAAAATACATATAGTAGTTAGTAGTATTACTGCCCAGATCTTTATGTCCTCTCTTGCTCTCTGGCTTTGTATTGTTCTTTTGCTGGGATCGGGAATAGCTGCCGACATCCCCTGCGGCTACAACGAAACCGGCTTTCACGAGATCGCCGCGCCTGATATCTCCCCAGAGCAAATCCAGACGGTAACTTTAAGCGCGCTGTCTCAATATCCAAGTGCTCCCCTGGCAGGAGTTCCCCGATTATCTGAACCAGGCATTGAGGTGAAGAGCAACATAGACCTGATCAATGATGCTGTGGATCCACAGAATACTATCACTCGCAACAAGGCGGTGGAAATTGCCTCCGATGCTCCCGGACCGTTTAATATCGATCAGATCTGCTACATCTATAAATATGTCAGAGATAACTGGGAATATGTATCCGATCCGAGAGGAATCGATTATATCAGCTCGGGAAATAACACAATAGCGCTTTCTGAAAAGATCGCGTCTCGCCAGAACAGGAGCGTGGCGGGAGCCGGTGATTGTGATGATTATGCTGTGCTCACCGCATCTCTCATTGAGGCAATCGGAGGCGCTACAAGGGTAGTGCTGGCTTACGGCGGGGGAGAAGGCCATGCCTACACCGAGGTATATCTGGGCGATATAAATTCAAACTCAACCAAAGCCATTCTCAACTGGCTGCAGAGCAAATACGACTGTAACCTGGTCTATGGCCATCTGACGGAAGAGAACGAGACCTTCTGGCTCAATCTTGACTGGAACAGCACTCATCCTGGCGGCCCTCTTTACAAATCCCCCAAGCAATCCATAGCCTATGTGCGACAAAAATACCTGAAAACGCCGGTGGGCCTTCCTCCTCAGTATAATCCGCTGGTCAAGACGGGTATGCTGTCCTGCAAAGTATCGGACGAGGAGGGCAATCCATTAGCCTCCACTGTGTTTGTAACCGGAAGCGACCGGCAGTTCCCCATGAGCATCGACCTTTCCGGGGGATTCAAACAAAAGCTTCCCGCAGGAGACTATATCGTAACGGCCAGCAAATCCGGCTACAACTTCGACACAAAGGTTGTGACGATTCTTGAGGACCTGGAGGCGTCGATCGATCTCAAAGGAACACGTGAAAGTGCACCCAATATCCAGATTGTCACCGAGGCGGTGGACCCTGTTAAACGCTGTGTCTATTACACCAGGGATAGTGAGAATCATCAGGTCTTCAAGATAAAGGTTTACGTCACCGGTCCGGATAAGCCAAAGATCAAATCCGTCAAATACTCACTTCACCAGACCTTTGAAAAGCCGGAGCATGTCAGCACCGATGCCTCAAACAACTTCGAGATGATAATGTGGTCCTGGGGACGCTTCGTGATGCCCATCACCGTCACTACAGTGGACGGAAATGAGTACGAGTACATGTATCCGTTTACCTTCCGCTCTCAATTAGAAGATGCCCAGAGAAGCGGCATCAGGTTCATAGATGCCACAAGCTCGTGGGATGTGATCGGGGGATACTGATGCATTAACCTTCAATGCAAAATAGATATAGTAGTCAAGACCATTGGCATTCCGGGTCATCATGCTTCAAAAGGCTCTTTGTCTCAGCTTCATTCTCCTGATCGGATCAGCATTCGCTGCAGATGTGCCTTTCGTCTTTGAGGAGAGCACATCTACGGTAGCAGACTACACCTCAGATCAGATTGAGCAAGCCTATGTTGCCTCGCCGGATCTTGCTGGAGTGCCACTCATATCCACGCCATCCGACGATGAAGTTCTTGTGTTTCCAGTTACCGGCGGCGGCAACTCCCCGGGAGGCATTTCAGAAAAAAATACAGGGGATCTAAAAAAGACATTTAACATCCGAGTAGAACCGGATAACTCGCGCGTCCATGAGGAGGCCCTGGTGCTTGCGTCGAAGTTCCCAGGAGATCTGACCATCGATCAAGTCAGCTCAATATATAACTACTTGAAAAATGGAGAAGGTTCGATCAAGGGCTGGAGCTATGCTCGTGATCCAAGAGGCATTGTAGAGTCCTGAAAGTATTTCGCACCTGCTCAGAATCGGTCGTGATCCGACTATAGGTTGTTATAAATAGATGTACGCATCATATGCTACATTGGGTGTAGCAAATGGGAAAGAGAGGTCCAAAACCGCGATTCTTGGACGTGGCATGTCCAAATGAGAAATGCAGTCTATTTGGTGTTGCTGGAAAAGGAAACGTTACTGTTTATGCTACCTATGAGAGAATTTCCTGCAAGGGCAGGAAATTTCTCTGCCATACATGCGGAACTAGGTTCTGCGATAGAACTAACACGCCATATTATGACCTGCGAACAGACGAAAAGACCGTCGAGATGGCTTTAAAAATGGCAACGCGCGGAATGAGCGTCTCAGGGATCGCAGAGACCCTGGAGGTAAAACCATCTACTGCAAGCACTTGGGTCTCTAGAGCTGGAATTCATTGCGAAAAAGTCAATGACGTTGTTTTAAAAAACGTCGAGACCCCAAAAGTTGAGATGGACGAACTCTGGACGTTCGTGGAAAAAAAACGTTGCCCAGGAAAGATGAATTCGAAGACAACGGGACTTGGCTCT
>JAPKYC010000191.1 GCA_026394505.1 Methanothrix sp. | reverse complement strand
AATTTTATGGGGCTCTGGCTCGGGGGGTGGACTATGCCGCGAAAAAGTACGGTGGACTGGATTACGCCATGGCGTTAGGTGGGAACGAGGTCTCCGGCTACCAGACCGGTCCTGCCTCCAACGAGGGCCAGCTGGTCGGGGTCCGCCACTCGCATCTGGACAACGCAGGATACGCCGTGGACCAGAAGGCCGTTAAAAAGCCCATGGACGCCGAGACGATGGTCGATGAGCTCATCAAGGAGGACAATTCCCGCGGCGTCTTCAACTCTCTGGTGGGATGTCTGTTTGCCCGGGGCGTTTACACTGAGGAGAATATCATCGACTCTTTGGGGACGGTTGGCATCGTCAAGACAAAAGAAGATCTACAGGAGCTGGGCAAGAGAATCTTTGAGGAGAAGTACAAATTCAAGGTGCTGGAGGGATTCGACCTCTCAAAAGTGCGCGTGCCGCGCCGGTTTTACGAGACGGTCTCTGCCGCAGGATTGGTGACACCGGAAACGGTGGAGGAGATGCTCAGGCTCTATCGAAAGAAGAGAGGTTGGAGCGATCTACTCTGAATCCTCTTCTTCGGACATGGGTTTCGTCTTTTCTTTCTTCGAGGATTTCTTTGCCCCTGTCGCGGCCCTCTTCGGCTTTATCTTTATTTCTGGCGGGGCATTTTCCGGCAGCTCATTCCTGCGATCCCTGATCATGCCCTTTCTGGCCATCCTCTCCTTGATCATCCTCCGGACCTCGCCCTCTCCCACGGAGAATACCTCACCGATCAGCTCCACGGCCACCTCCAGCTCCCGGCCCACCAGCGGGTCGCCGCAGGCAGAGCGGCCTGCCAGATCGCTTAGATGATCGAGGGGCTTATCCACCAGCTCCGAGGAATATTTGTCCGGCTCCTCCCGGTAGATCTTGAGCATGGCGAAGATGTAAGGATAGAGGGGTGTCGTCGAACTGAGCCGGTAGAAGGTGTTGGTCTTCTTTTTGGCCTCATCGCGGGGCGAGGGCAGAATTCGCCGCTCCATGCTGACAATCCCCAGGCGCTCCAGCTTGTCCAGCTTGTTTAAAAGGGTGGTCTGGTTCCAGAAGGGGCCGCCACCGGTGGGTCCATTCTCCCGCCAGATCTGATTGAGCTGAACATAGCCTCCTTTTCGCTTCAGGTAAATCAATAGAGAGGCCAGAGGAGCTTGATCGCGCTGCAGGGCAGTGTAACGGATGAACTCATCCAACATGCACGTACCTGTTATGTGCAACTCTAAAGCATTTTCGCTTTCTTTGCAGAGCATTTTTATGCCTTTGTCTCGCTTAAAGGAGTCACAATGCAAGCCATAATTCTCGCCGCGGGCGAAGGTAGCCGAATGCGGCCTTTAACCACGTCGCTGCCAAAGGTGATGCTGCCCGTAGCCGGCAAGCCTCTGCTGGAGCATATCATCCTCAGAGCGCATGCGGCAGGCGCAAATCGTTTCGTGCTGGTGGTAGGATACGGGGCCGACGCAGTGCGCTCATACTTTGGGGACGGGAGGCGCCTGGATCTACGCATAGACTACGTTGTCCAGGATAAGCAGCTAGGCACCGGCCACGCCCTGATGGCCGCCCAGAGCCTTGCGGAGGATCGCTTCCTGGTAATAAATGGAGATGTGCTGCCGGATGTTGCATCCCTGCGGGAGATGGCCTGCGGCGGCGTTGCCGTCTCGGCCATCAAGGTCGATGATCCAACAAGATACGGGGTTTTCACAGAGGAGAACGGTTGCTTCAAATCGGTGGTCGAGAAGAGTGCCAATCCACCCTCCAACCTGGCCAATGCCGGCATCTACCTTTTAGAGAGAAGCATCTTCGATATCCTGCGAGCGGCACCTCTCTCCGTGCGGGGCGAGTATGAGCTGACCGATGGGCTCAACCTGCTCGCCGCCAAAGAGTTGATCAGGATTGTGGAGCTTAAGAGCTGGCTGGAGATCGGCAGGCCCTGGGATATCCTGGCCGCCAATGAGATTTTGCTTAAAGACCTAGAGCCGCAAATGCTGGGCGAGGTTGAGCCCGGCGCGACCCTCAAGGGCAATGTAGCCGTGGGCCGGGGCACCATCGTGCGCTGTGGAGCCTACATCGTGGGACCGGTAATAATGGGAGAGGACTGCGACATCGGACCCAACTGCTACATCCGGCCCACGACCTGTCTGGGCGACAAAGTGCGGATCGGGAATGCCGTGGAGGTCAAGAACAGCGCCATCATGAGCGGCAGCAAGATAGGTCACCTCTCCTATGTGGGAGACAGCGTTATCGCAGAGAGGTGCAACTTCGGGGCAGGAACCGTATGCTCCAATCTGCGCCATGACAGGGGCAACATAAAATCGTACATCAAAGGCGAGCGGGTGGACAGCGGCAGGCGCAAATTGGGCGTGATCATGGGGGACAATGTCATGACCGGGATCAATACTTCGATCTACCCCGGCACGGTCATCCTGTCGGGATTCCGGGGACTGCCCGCTGCTATTCACAGGGGCCTGGTCTTTTCCAAATAACAAACTTTTTCAAGGCAAAGGATGAGCATAGGAATGGAAATGATGATGATGAGAGACTTTATTCCCATAGCCAAGCCAATCATTGGCGACGAAGAGATAAAAGCTGTAGGAGAGGTGCTGAAAAGCGGCATGCTCGCTCAGGGCGAGAGCGTCAAGCGGTTTGAAGATGAATTCGCCGGCTACCTGGGCGTGAAAAATGCCATCGCCGTAAACAACGGCACCGTCGCCCTGGATCTGGCCGTCAAAGCCCTGGGACTGAAGCCTGGAGACGAGGTTATAACACCCGCCTTCACCTTCATTGCTACTGCCAACTGCGCCCTCTATCAGGATCTACGACCCGTCTTCGCAGATGTGGACCCGAGAACTTTCAATATCGATCCCGATGATCTGCAAAAGAGAATAACTACGCGCACCAGGGCCGTGATCGGGGTTCACCTCTACGGCCAGCCCTTCGACCTCTCGGCTGTGCAGGAGATCTGCCAGGATGGGGCAATTACTCTGGTAGAGGACTGCGCTCAGGCCCACGGAGCAGAATACCAGGGCAAGAAGGTGGGCTCATTTTGCACAGGCTGCTTCTCCTTCTACCCCACCAAGAACATGACCACAGGCGAAGGGGGCATGATCACCACCAACGATGATGCTCTGGCTGCCCGTCTGCGCCTGCTGAGAAGCCACGGGGACACAGGAAAGTACAACCACATGTCCTTAGGCTACAACTACAGGATGATGAATCTGCAAGGGGCCATCGGTCTGGTGCAGTTGGGGCGACTGGAGGAGTTCACGGCCAAGAGGATCGAAAATGCCCGGTTTTTAAACGAGAGCATCAAGATCAAGGGCATCAGCACCCCTTACCAGGCCAAAAACGTCAGGCACGTTTATCATCAGTATGTGGTGCGGGTGGAGGAGGGCTTTGCCTCCTCCCGAGAGAAGCTGATGGAGTACCTTCAGGCGAAGGGAATCGGCTGCGCCGTTCACTATCCCAAAGCGGTTTACGAGCAGCCCCTCTACCGGGGGCTGGGCTATACTAAAGAGAGCTGTCCCGTATCCGAAGACGTCTCCCGCAAGGTGTTGAGCCTGCCCGTGCATCCCTCTCTCACCGAGGAGGACCTGGCGTACATCGCCAAGACCATAAATTCCTTCGAGGCTTGAAGCATGGACGTAGGAGTCATCGGCGTGGGGGCCATGGGCCGAAATCATGTGCGCGTCTACTCGGAAATGAAAGGAGTAGGCACCGTTTATGTCTATGATCCGGCCACCGAGAACGCAGAGCGTTCCCGGGAATTTGCTACTATCTGCAAATCATTGCCGGAGCTGCTGAGCAAAACAGAGGCGGTCAGCATCTGCGTGCCCACCCGGCACCACTTCGAGACGGCCAAAAAAGTAATCGATGCCGGCGTAAACTGCCTGATCGAAAAGCCCATCACCTTGACGGTTGAGGAAGGAGTGCAGCTCTTGCGACTCATCGAGGGCAAAGATCTGGTCGTGGGTGTGGGCCACATCGAGAGGTTCAACCCCATCGTGGTGGAGATGACAAAAATCGCCAAGCGGCCCGATTATGTATCCATCAAGAGACATAATCCCACCTCAAGCCGAATCACCGATGCCTCCGTGGTAGAGGACCTCATGATCCACGACATCGACATAGCCTTCAATGTGCTTTTCAAGGGCGAATGCGACTACAAGATCTTCAGTGCCGGGAGCGCAAACGTCTGCGAGGCGATGGCCGCTTTCCCAGGCTCTGTGGTCTCCATCTCCGCCAGCCGCCTGTCTTCCAAGAAGTTTCGCACATTTTATGTCGAGTCCGAGGACTTTACGGCTGAAGGCGACTTCATGACCCAGGAGGTTTACATCTACCGAAAGCCCGGCAAGTACGGCGTGGAAAATGAGCGGTATATGCAGGAGAATATCATCGAAAAGGTCCTGGTAAACAAGGTCGAGCCCTTAAAGGTAGAGCTGAAGACCTTTTTGGACTGCGTTAAGACCAAGAAGAGCTTCCCCGTCACGCCGGAAGAGGCCCTGAAGAACCTGCAAATCTGCGAGCAGATCAAGCAGGGATTGGAGATCAAGAAGCCATAGGATGCGATGATGGAAAATGACGGAAAGCAATAGCTACTATGTCCATCCCACAGCCATAGTCGAAAGCCTGGCGATTGGTGAGGGCACAAAGATCTGGCATTTCGCCCAAGTGCGCCAAGGCGCGAAGATCGGCAAAAACTGCAACATAGGAAAGAGCGTTTACATCGACATTGACGCCGAGATCGGCAGCAATGTGAAGATCCAGAACTTCGTCTCCGTTTATAAGGGCGTGATCATCGAGGACGATGTCTTCGTAGGCCCTTCTGCCACCTTCACCAACGATCTGTATCCGCGTGCATTTATCTGGAATGATTGCCACGTTTCCACCACACGCATCTGCCGGGGCGCGAGCATCGGGGCCAATGCCACACTGATTTGCGGGATCACTGTGGGCGAGTATGCCATGATTGGCGCGGGAAGCGTAGTGACTGAGGACGTACCGCCCTTTGCGCTGGTGCTGGGCAATCCCGGACGGCAAAGAGGTTGGGTCTGCTATTGCGGCCATAGGCTGAAGGAAGATGCCACAGAGTCGGTTTACAAATGCCCGGCCTGTGGAAAGAGTGTGGGAATCTATGTCTGAAGAAGGCGCAAAGATTGCAGTTATTGGTCTAGGCAATGCCGGGCTGCCTTTAGCTGCGGTTGTGGCGGACAGCGGCATTATGGTCATGGGCGTGGATATCAATGAAGAGCGCTGCCGGCTGATAAACCGGGGGGGAAATCCCATACCAGAGGAAGCGGGCTTGGAAGAGCTAATAAAACGGCACGGCGGAAAAAGGCTCGTGGCTACGCCGCATTTCGAGGACGCGAGAGGCTGCAGTACCTACATAGTGATTGTGCCCGTCTTTGTGGACGGCGGCAATAATCCCGACTTCTCAATTTTGGAGAAAGCACTCTATTCTCTGGGCAAGATCCTGAAGAAGGGAGATCTGGTCGTGCTGGAGACGACCTTTCCGCCGGGCACTACCGAAGGCATGGTGCAAAGCCGGCTATGCGAGTCAAGCGGCCTTAGAGAGAGCGACTTTTTCCTGGCCTATTCTCCGGAGAGGATAATGACCGGCTATAGCCTCTCCCGACTCCGGGAATTTCCCAAAGTGATTGGCGGCAGGGACGAAGAGAGCGGCATAGTTGCCTATCAGGTCTATAAAAAATTCATCAGCAACCTTCATCTGGTCTCCTCGGCCAAGGTGGCGGAGATGATCAAGGTCATGGAAGGCTGCTATCGCGATGTAAATATCGCTTTAGCCAATGAACTATTCAAGATTTGCCAGGATATGGGGATCGACTTTTTCGAGGCAAGAGAGAAGGCCAACCACCAGTTTTGCCACATTCATCTGCCCTCCACCGGCGTAGGCGGTCACTGCATTCCCGTCTATCCGTGGTTTTTGATCAAGGAGATGGAGAAGCGCGAGCATTTCAGCAACCGCCGCCTGCTGCGCACCTCTCGCGATGTCAACGACGAGATGATCCGCTACTGGGCGGAAAGAATATTGCTGGAGTGCATGAAAATCAACAAGCCGCTTTCCAGCATTAAGATCTGCATCAAGGGCATAACTTTCCGGGCAGGAGTCAAAGAGTTCTATCACAGCCGCAACCTGGCCCTTGCCAGGCTCCTTATGGAAAAGGGACTTGACGCTTACGTTTATGATCCACTGCTAAGCGAGCTCGATGTGCAAAAAAAGGGCCTGCGCTACATAGAGCCAGATAAAGCGGATCTTCTTTTCGATCCATTTGAACTGAAGTTTCAGATATCAAAGAATAAACGGACAACATGAGAGTTTTACTGTTAGCCAACCAGCCGGAAAAGACCACCCGCCTAAAACTTTTTGGCAAGACGCTGAAGAGCCTGGGCCATGATGTTGTTGTTCCGGTCTTCGGAACGCGAAACTGGATAAAAATAGCCATAAAAATCAGGCAGATTGTGAAAAAAGAGGGCCCAGATGTCATCCACATATTCAACGTACCTGACATAATTTATCACGGCCTGCCTGATCTCAAAGGCTACTCTTTCTCGCATCTGATATATGACTACAGATCACCCTGGGGAATTGAGACAGGCATCACCTTCGGCCCACTAGCCAGGAATATATGCGAGCGTTTTGAGAATGAGCTGGCAAGAGGAGCCGATATTCTAACCTCCCCCAATAGGCCTCTGGGACAAAAGGTTTCATCCTATCCAGGGGCCTCGGATAAACCTCGGTTCATCGTTCCAAATTATCCTTCAAGAAGCCTCATCCAATGTGCTGACAGCTCTGTCGTGCCGGATGAAGACGAAGGGGCCATAATTTTTGTGGGAAGAATCAGCCGACAGGAAGGGATAAGAAATCTACTGCATCTGGCCAGAAAGATACCGGAGGAGAGGTTCTGGATAGTAGGAGATGGGCCTTTTGCGCGCTATTACCTGCACAGGAAGCCGGATAATGTGAAGTTCTTTGGCTGGCAATCTCAAGAACGGGTGGCTTGCCTGGTAAGCAAGGCTAAGATCTGCCTTATCATCCCTGATGAGACGGAAATAACGCATTACGCCACGGAGAAGAGTATATGGAAGCTCAATGAGTATCTGAGCTTGGGAAAGAGAGTGATAGCTTCCAGCATCTCAATAGAGGAAACGAGGAAGAACCTGGTATTGGTCGAAGCGGGTGAGATGGAGCAAGCTATTCGACAGTATATGGATAAGGAGCCGGAGAAGCTAACTGAGCATGACTTGAGGTACTGGGAATCTAATGACCGCATCATTGAGGAGGTCTACGACCGGCTGGAAACGTGAGATTCAAGTTCCTCAATAGAATGGATGTCCGATCCTTTAACAGTTTTGACACCATGCTCCGCAGCCAGTTCGATCCACCTTTTGGGTGGGAGCATATACTTAGAGTTGATCTCCAGAAGTACATCGTGCACTCTCATGATTCTCAGAACCTCCACCAGATCCACTTCGGGCAGTTTTTTGTGGTTCTTGACCAGAAAGTGACCAGGATGGGCCCAGGCGTTGATGTAATTATTCCTAAGCACCCGCTGCAAGCTCTGCAAGAAGAGGGTTTGATCGGGGGGAAAGGAGTGAAAGGCGAAAATGGGATAATCTACTTGCCTTATGATCTCTCTCTCCACATCCAGATCACCTCCTGGAAGTACCTTGGCCTCGCAACCGGAGAGAATGACCAGATCAAAGTTCTCGCGGGCATCTTCGATGTCACTTATAAAGCGGTTGAAATCATATGTTAATTCCCTGCGAACATGCTCCGTAAAAGCAATTAGCGGTATTGCCAATGCTTCTGCTCTGCGACAATACTCCAGGACGCTGCCACTGCCGTCTGTGTAGCTGGTGTGAACATGCCACTCGCCGGTATGAAGAAGATCTTTGTGCTCTCTCCAGAACTTCATAGAGCTCCAAGTACCTGGTCCTTTATACCCAATCCACCCCAATACCTGAGTATCCTTGTTCCCCAGCTTATTTCAAACTCGGGAACGTCCTCTTTTAGGGCGTGCTTGACTGCACCGTAAATTACATTGGCTCCAGCGAAAGTGGCCAGGACCATAGTCCCCTGAATGCGAGGATTGGACTCCAGGAGACGGGGCCTTCCTCGGTCATCGAGCTTGAACTGGAATCCAAAGGCGTATTTCAGACCGATCTTCCGGCTCAGCTTTTCGGAAAAATCGATGATATCCCTATTATATTTTACAGTACCGTCAAAAGTTATACCCGAGGCGATTCTATCGCGCGATCTGGGAACGATAGTGAGCTTTCCCGCGCTTAGTACATCCACAGTATACTCTTCTCCGGGCAGGTACTCTGTGACTTGCAGAGCAGGAAATCTTTCACCCAGAATTTCCAGGAGTACTTTCATCTTCATGTAGACACTCGAAGGCTTCTCTTGATAGAACATCTTCTTTTGGTCAGTGGATTCGTCTATGATCCTCAAGCCGCGCATGCCGTTTGATACGGGTGGTTTGACAACCACACGCATTTGCGGCCAGCCGAGCTGCTGCGCATAATCGAGAAGGTCATCCTTGTTGTCGGCGAGATAGAACCTCGGAACTGGAACTCCAACCTCCTGCGCTGCACTCAGCAGGCTGTTTTTGTCGTTGGCCACATTAATGGCGTTTTTATCCGATACCGCGACAACTGTGCCAGAGACCTCGAATTCATTCTTATGCTCGGCCAGAATAGAGAGCTCGGCCGTGTTCTGGGGCAGCAAAACATTCACTTGCTCCTTCTTGCATATATTGAGAAGCTGCGATAGATAATTCTCGCTGGAGGGCTTAGAGATCTTATAGAATCGGTTGCATAGATAACTTCCAACGGCATCTTCCCTGATGTCCGTGCCCACGGTCCTTATCTCCTTTCCATCGAAATTCTTCTCCAAAGAGTATAGTGTTCCTTTTATGCCAGGGGCTCCGCAACCGGTTACTAGCACAGTTATATTATCCACCGTACCACCTCGAAAGCCTCTGCGTAGCTGGAATTGCATTGCGTACCGCGGACTTTGGCCAGGCCATAGACATACTCAGGGGAGAAGTAGCTACGTCCCAGCTGCAACTGAGACTTATAGTGGCTTAAAAGATCAAGCTTCATCTCTATATGGGACTTTTTTAAACGTATGAACAGGTTCGTGTTGAATGCCACCTGGTTCCAGGGCAGCTCGTAACCTATTATGCTTGAGTGCATCTTGAATGCCCTGATAGTCTCGTTGGATATAACTTGATGATCCTGATGATAGTCGTTTAGTGATGGCATCATTACAACATCTGGCTGAAAGCTCTGTCGGATCTTCACGAGGTCTTCAAGGATCTCCTGTCTATTTTCGTCCATATGTCTCACCCGGAAGTCGCAAATCATGTAGTTTCTCTCTTTCAGTCCAAGATGCTTTGCCACTTGGAGAAATTCCTTTTTAAGGGTATCTTTGGGCAGGTCATGTGGCAGAGAGTCCTCGGCTATGGAGAAAACGACCCAAAGTAGTTCATGCCCCTCCTCGATCATCTTGGCGATGGATCCGCCGCAGCCCAACTCGGCGTCGTCGGTATGAGGTGAAAGTATTAGAATTTTCATGTATCATCCTCTACTACGCATTTATCTCGCCCTGGAGAAGAGATAAGAGTTAAGGCTATAAAACCTACGGTGATGGTAATCTTGAACACGACTCATTTAGAGGCTGGTTATGCGAGAATTATTGATTAGCTACCGCAAGAAAGCACTTCGGGTCATCAGAGAAGAAGGCATAACGTCCTTGCTCACGGTCGCCACTTTAAATGCCTTTCAACTAATGTCGTTTCCGTTCTGCTTTCGAAGAATGCGGTCCATTACAAGGGATCGCGGGTTAGAGGAGGTTATCGACTTCGCTTTCAAAGGCGGATTCTCTATCATCAGACCTTTTCAGATCAGAAGCGAAATTTTAGGCCTATTGGAAGAGCTTGAAAAAAATAATAGGCCGAAAAGCATTATCGAGATAGGTACAGCCAGAGGAGGAACGCTTTTTCTTTTCACCAGGGTCGCCACAGATAATGCCACATTCATCAGCATAGACCTGATGGATAGAGATTATTTAGGAGGCTATCCAGAATGGAAGACGGACTTTTACAGGTCTTTTGCTCAAAAAAAACAGAAGATCCACTTGCTTCGAGCAGACTCCCATGATACGGCGACATTTGAGGATGTGGAAAGCATATTGGGTGGCAATAAGGTCGATTTCCTCTTCATAGATGGAGATCATACTTACAATGGGGTCAAGAGAGATTTCGAGCTCTACAGCCCCCTGGTTCGCAGTGGAGGCATAGTTGCTTTTCACGATATTGGAGAACCTAAAGAAGGGACCCACGGGGTCAATGAATTCTGGAAGGAGATAAAGGATCGGTTCGATCATAGAGAGATAATCGAGGATAGAAAACAAGGCTGGGCAGGCATAGGTCTTCTCTATGTCAAATAAGGGAGATTTCCGAGCAGAGATTGCTAAAAAGGCTAAAAATTGATGCCGGAGCCGGGAAGCCTCACTCTACAGTCACGCACTTGGCCAGGTTGCGAGGCTTGTCAATGGGCAGGCCGAGCTTGTTTGCCGTATAATAGGAGAGCAGTTGCACGGCCACGGTGCAGAGCACGGCCGAGTAGATGGGCTGCGTCTGTGGCAGCTCAATCACCTGGCTGGCCACCTTGGCGATATCCGGGTCCCCTTCCGTGGCCAGAGCTACCACCTCCGCCCCGCGTGCTCTGACCTCTTTGATATTGGACTGAATCTTCTTGCCGCAGGTAGCTAAAGCTACTACGGGCGTCTTTTCCGTAATCAACGCCAGAGGCCCGTGCTTAAGCTCGCCTCCTGCGTAGCCCTCGGAGGGGATGTAGGCGATCTCTTTCATCTTCAAAGCGCCTTCAAGAGAGATCGGATAGAGATAGTCCCTGCCGATGAAGAAATAGCAGCTTGCGCCTGCATAAAGCTCGGCGATCTTTCTGATCTCTTCTCTCTTCTCCAAAACCCTCTGCACCAGACCGGGAAGTTTGGTCAGCTCAATGAGCATCTTTCTGGCCTGATCGGGCGTCAGATGGGCTCGCGCCCGACCGAGACGTATGGCCAGCAGAATGACGGCCACAAGTTGAGCGGTGAAGGTCTTGGTGGCAGCCACGCCGATCTCCGGGCCGCAGCGAGTGTAGATGGTGCCGTCCACCAGCTCGGTCACAGTTGAGCCCACGACATTGGTTATGGCCAGGCTCCGCCCGCCACAGGTCTTGGCCTTCTTTAAAGCCAGCAGAGTATCCGCCGTCTCTCCGGACTGGGTGATGCCCAAAAGGAGCGTTTTGGGCCGCACCTGAAGATTCAAAAACTCGGATGCCACCTCTACATCCACCGGCAGGTCGGCGGCCCGAGCAAACAGGTTCTTGGCCAGCATGCCGGCATGGTAGGATGTGCCGCAGGCGATGATTGTCACCCTTTCCAGGCCTTTTATCTCTTCCTCGCTCATGCCCAGTTTGAGTCGCACATCCCCGTCTATCTCCGAGATGCGCCCGGCAATGGTCTCGCGAATGGCCCGCGGCTGCTCATGGATCTCCTTGAGCATAAAATGCGAATAGCCGCCCTTTTCTGCGGCATCGGCATCCCAGGTGATGCGTTCGACCTGTGCCTGGCGGGGCTGACCCCCTCGATCCATTATCTCCGCCCTGTCCGCAAAGATGCGAGCGGTCTCGCCGTCCTTCATGCGGATGACGTCTTTGGTATAGGGAAGAAGCGCAGGAACATCGGATGCCATATAGATTGCACTTTTGCCCTTGCCCAGCACCATGGGGCTGTCCTTTCTAGCGCAGACCAAATAAGGAGAACTGGCAGCGAGCACGGCCACGGCATAGGAGCCTTCCACGTGCATTAAAGCCATGCAAACGGCTGCGTAAAGATCGCCCCTAAAATAAAAGTGAATGAGGTGCGCCAGGACCTCGCTGTCCGTCTCGGATGAAAACACATAGCCTTTCTCCGATAAAAGCTCTCTTAGATCCAGGTAGTTTTCAATGATGCCGTTATGCACTATGGCTATCTCCCCAGAGGTGTGAGGATGTGCATTCCGATCGCTGGGCCGCCCGTGCGTTGCCCAGCGGGTATGGCCGATGCCCATACCCTCTCCCGGACAGCCCCGGGATTGGTAGACCTTTTCCAGATCTGCTATTCGCCCGGCAGACTTTAAGACCATAATCGCCCCCTCAGACTTGATGGCCACACCCGCTGAATCATAACCTCTATACTCCAGCCTTTTCAGAGTATCAAAGAGAATCGGCCCTGCCAACTGGTCGCCCACATAAGCCACAATTCCGCACATCAGCCGATCACCCTGCTCTCCCTCTCAATCCAGCCGCGAATTGAGGCTCCCGAGCCTATGCGCGCACCTGTGCCCACCACCGTTCCCGGGCTGGCCAGAACTCTGCTTCCTGCGGTCACATCATCGGCAAATATCGCCCCAAACTCTGCCCTTTGAAAGGCTTCCTCCACCTCTACAACACACTGCCCCGTCTCGATGACCAGTTGGTCTCCTAAAGTGCTGCTTGCTCCTATAACCGAGTCGGAAATAATAGTCCCTGAGCCGATCCTGACATCATTCATGATTATGCTGTTTCGGATCTCGGAATGCGAGCCGATCCTGGCCGAGTCACCTACGGATGTGGACGGCAATATGGTGGCACAGGGACCGATATCGCAGTCCTCGCCGATACAGACCGGGCCCACCAGATAAGATCCGGAGCGGATAATGCTGCCCTCGCCCACCCCCACCGGGCCTTTAATCGTGACGCCCTCTTCCACCTCTCCCGAGATTATTGTATCCTTCATGCCTAAAGCCAGGCTGTTGGCATTGAGCAGATCCCAGGCGAAGATGGCATCTGACCATATGCCTTTGCAGATCTGAGGTACGATCTCTTTTCCGTCTGCGATCATCTGGGATATGGTCTGTGTCAGCTCGTAAGATCCCCTCTCCGATATGGGAGTACGGCAGAGGTCCTCAAAGATGGAGGGACTGAATTTATAGGCTCCCGTATTGAGAATTCCGGAACACGGCCTTCCCGGCTTCTCAATTATTGCCTTTACCCTCTCCTGTTCTATCATTAAGACCCCATAGTCGCCGGAATGGCGGCGAAGAGCTGCCAGTATCACGTTCTCTCCAATGGCTGAGATCAGCTCCTTGACCGCTCTGGCGTCTATGAGATTGTCTCCGTTGACCACGAGGAATTCCTCATTCACATGGCTTTCAGCTTTGCGCAGGGCATGAGCCGTCCCCAAAAGCTCATTTTGTTCGAGGTAAGTGATCTTTACGCCAAAATCAAGACCATCCTCGAAATAGTCCATGACCCTTTCTTTCTGATAGCCCACTACAATGTAGAGA
>JAPKYC010000130.1 GCA_026394505.1 Methanothrix sp. | reverse complement strand
GACATTACGATTCAAGGAACAGCAATCAGCAAATTCGACCGGATCGGGGCATGGGGTTGGAACGTTTATGTAGATAATGTCTTGGAAGGGCCAACTGAAATGAAAGACAAAACAATATCAATCTACCTGACTTCGGCTGATCCGACAGTGTATCCCAGGGGGACCATGGACTCTAATATTAACGTCGGCGACCGTGTAGAGGCCTATGGTGGGTCAGCTTCTGGTTACGATATCAGCTTGACTTGTTCAGCGAATTACTATCTTAAGTACCTCGGCTTGCCGGTCACGGCCGGTGATGACTCCCTCTGGCCAGTGGAGCCACAAGAAATGTCAGCCGGTCAGACGCCAGAGGAACCATTACCTCATCTGAAACCGCAGGAAACGCTAACACCAACTCAAAGCATCACGTCGGTACTCAGTCAGAACTATGTGATAGTTACTGAGAATTTGACATCCAAACCCAGTTATCTAGTTACCGAAAACGGCCAAAAGATGGCAATAACCTGGCTTACCCCGGGGGTGGGGTATGTCAGCCCTGAATACGCCCCCCAAACCTACGGTGTCAATTTAAATGACATCTTAAAAGCCGTTGGTGATGCTGCGGCTGAACTTGGTTGTTGGAGCGGATGTCGCGACAGCAGCAGTACCCAATGTATCGATGACTGCCGTGCTGCGGAAGGTCTGAAAACTTCTTAGCACATCTGTGGCTCCTTCTTTAAGCTTGCAGTAGTGGAGAAGGCAGAACGGGGAGAGGTGGCAGAGGCAGATAGGCTACGTGGTCCAGCTCCCTAAATCCGCGAAATATGCCCAGATCCCGAAAAACTCCGTGGCCTTCAAGGAGGCCGCGAACGATAGGCTATTCCTGATGAAGGATCTGGCAGCAGTCGAGGAGGCGATGGGCCTGGGCGCGAAAATCTACGAAGGGGCAAGCCCCTTCTGAGCTTTATGCCGAGCTTAATTCCTTCAGCCTCTGAATGGCCTCAGAGATTCTGGCAGATTCCCTGATTTTCTCAGCTTCGCAATAATTTATGATCTCATCGATGGTGGCTCGCAAAGCATAGATTTTCAAGGGTCTGCCTTTTTCGTTGCTCGTTATCTCATGCTCAGTGAGCCAGTTCCTTTCCCTCAGGGTTTGCATGGCGATGCTGACTTCCGGCTGCCTCAGGCCCGTAGCCGTTTCGATATCCCTGGAAGATCTCTCCTTCTGATCCTTGAGAAATGTTATGACGCAGGCCACGGTTCTTTTCATGCCCAAGCTCTCCAGGCCCAGCATGAACAACAAGTCCTCTTTGTCTGCGACCTTGATAGTAACGTCCCGGATGGTGCTTCCTCCTATGCGTCTGACAAATATCATACTCATATAAATAATTTCTTTGAAACCACATTATCGTTAAACGGCTAGTCCCACAATATAAACCAAACCAGCAGATTTATATAATATTAACATAATGCAAATGTATTGCTCTGAATTCACATGTAGAAATCAAATTAGGGTATAATGTATTTTATCTCGGCAGGGATGAATATGGGGCGTCCCAGGAAAAACAGAGACAACCTGGTTGGCAGGGCAGGCCGACAAGCTATAGAGCAAGAAGATCTACAGCGTGAGTCGCAGAAGTGGACGCGCAGGAAAGCGACGTTGGCCAGATTTGCGCAATGAATTGGATCCAAGAACGTCGAGGATGTTCGCATGGTCATCACCACTCTGGCCAGGACGCTCAAGTCTATCGGCTTCGAGAATATCGATCTGGAGCCCGAGATCCACATTCAGAATATTGTGGCCTCCGCAGATCTGAAGACGGACTTGAACTTAAACGCCGTCGCCCTGGGCCTGGGCCTGGGCCTGGGCCTGGAGAACATCGAATACGAGCCGGAGCAGTTTCCTGGGCTGGTCTACAGGATCAAGGTGCCCAAAGTGGTAGTGCTCATCTTCAGCTCCGGCAAACTGGTGATCACGGGCGGCAAATCGCCGGAAGAGTGCGAAGAAGGCGCACGGATCGTCAGGATGCAGCTTGAGAACATGGGGCTGCGTTAAGCACTTCCCTGGCCTGGAACTATCTCAAATAGAAAAGACTAAATATAATGAAAGTCTATTATAGTTTTTTAAAGTGATTATTATCGATCAGGTTGATATTTTTCCCACCGAGCTGGAGAGTCTGGGTATTTATCCTCCTTCCTGGATCTCTCCAGCGATCTATTCATAAAAAATGTTTTGACTATCCCACGATGTAGGGTAACACGTTTGTTATAGCGTGTTTACCTCGGGTCTGTTCAATTAACATGGATCGACTCCGCCTTCCTCTCCCTGGCCTTCTGCCTGGCCACCTCGACGTCCATTTTCCGGGCGCTCCTCGCGGCGTCGCGTCTTGCCGCCCTCGCGCCAGGAGGCCATTTCAGTCAGGTGTAGGTTTTGCAGCCCTTTCGGCTCTGCTTGACCAACTTCCTCTCCCACACGGTCAGGTCCTCCTGCCTGGCCTGGAGCTTGAGGGCCTCGGCCTCAGCCAGGACCACATCCGCCTCTCCTTGCAGCCCCCGTGCCTCCCCGGTGAGCCACGGGTGCACGGGCAGCCTTCTGCAAGGCATTGGTATCCCTGACTATTTTCGGGTGGCACCTTGTCAACACAAATACGCGAAGGGTTCCTGGCTGTTTCGGGTGGGTAATAGAATAATCGAGTCCTCTGTGTCTCGGTGGTGGTAGTATCGTCAGCCACTTGGTTATAACCAGCGGCTAACGACGTTTCAACCACAGAAGGCACGACAGTTCACAGAGTACGCACAGAGCGACGAACTAGCAACTCGAAAACCATAGTAATTGGAAATAGCGAATCGCCCAGGTTTCTGATTTATTATGTGCAGTCCATCGACCTATCTGAAAAGCCAAAAACTTATTTACCCTCCCGCAAGGTTGCTTTTGCCATGGAGATACTTGCCGATGTCGGTGGAAGACCTGGCCTGGATTGCAAGGGCTTTTGCAGCTACTGCTATTTCAAAGGAGTAAAAAGCGTCTCACCCTTCGGCTGCAAGTTTTGCATGCCCTTCCAGAAGGGCTGCGACTACTGCTCCCGCGCCATTGTAGAGGGCTATCCCGGTTTCAAGCCCATGGACGCCGTCGTTTTCGAGGTGGCGGGAAAGTGCATGGGCAGCATCCCCGATAAAGTCACCATCAGCGGCGGAGGGGATCTGAGCTGCTACCCCGACCTTCTGCCCCTCACGAAAATGCTCTCTCAGGGCATGGTGCCCATCGCTTTAGGCTACACATCAGGAAAAGGCTTCAAGAGCGCGAATGATGCCGCCGCCCTGGTGCAGGCAGGCGTAACTGAGGTATCCTTTACCGTCTTTTCCACCAATCCTGATCTGCGCAGAAAGTACATGAACGATAAGAATGCCGAGATCGCCCTCGAGTGCCTTAAGATCTTCTGCCAGAGCTGCGAGGTTTACGCCGCAGTCGTTCTCATCCCCGGCGTCAACGACGGAGCAGAGCTGGAGAAGACCTGCAGCGAGCTGGAGGAAATGGGTGCGAAAGGATTGATCCTGATGAGATTTGCTAATGCCCGCGAGCAGGGTCTGATCCTGGGCAATGCCCCCATCATTCCGGGCATAACGCCGCACTCCGTAGAAGAGTTTCAAAACATCGTCACAGAGACGGCAGCAGGTCATCGCTTGCGGGTAACCGGAACTCCTCTCTGGGATCCGCTCACGGGAGCGCCCTTCGCCCTGGCCCGCCATCCGGAAAGGATTTCTTCCCTACCGTCTTTGCGCAGAAGCGCTACCGTCATCACCAGCAGTATAGCCCTGCCCTTGCTGACTGCCATCTTCCAGCAGATGGGAGATAAGGAGAAGGTGAATGTGGTGGGAGTCGATAAGGATGTAGGCTGCCTGATAACCATCGAGGATTTCATGAACCTGGATCTCAGAGAGGTCAAGGACACGGCCATCATTCCCGGGCGCACCCTGGCCCACGAGAAAGAGATCAAAAAGGCGCTTTCTCGCGACGGTCGGGACAGAATTGTGGCTCGGGGCCCGGACAGGCTCACCGTGGATGGAGAGATGAGCATCTCCATGAAAACGGAGGAGGTCCTGGATCTGGAGATGGAGGCCTTCGGAGAGCTGATTGAAGCCATCAACGCTCTGGGGGTCTAGGCCGGGATGAAAAATCTTCCAAATTTTTTTCATTTAGTATTATAAAATTCAGATGCGATTTTATGCCTCGGATGAACAGATGGATCTGCCTCTGGGCTAAACCTGTGGGTTACGATTTTCACCACAAAGACACAGAGCTCACAAAGAACGCACAAAGACGAAAAAGCAAAAGATATCTAACTCGAATCAATTGCCAAATTATTCTTTTTGAGCAACAATGATGATGGAATAAGAGCCATCCACATCCTCGACTGTAGGATAAGCCGCGACGTAAGAAAGCCATCGCATCATTTCCGGCGAATGCGATGTCGGCTCATCACAGAGCTTTCGCGAAATTCGCTTGGCATTGGAAAGTTGCTGTTCTCTTCGAAAGAGCGCTTTGGACCAGGACTGGCCCAGCCGGTAGATCACCTGCATTTCGCTACGTGCCACCAGCCGGGAGAGCGAGGCAAAATTGAACCATTGTTTGTGGGCCTTGTTTCTGGGAAGACCGCTACTGTCTCCGGATTCGGAAAGGACATTGGGAACTGAGCAGATAAAAAAACCGCCCGGCTGCAGGATTTTTGAGAACTGGGCTTCGGCCCGAAAGGGATCAAGCAAGTGCTCCAGTGTCTCGAAGCTGACCACAGCCGCTACGCTATCCTCT
>JAPKYC010000203.1 GCA_026394505.1 Methanothrix sp. | reverse complement strand
AGGGCGATCTTCGCTCTTATTTTAATTATGATTTGAACTGATGCTTAGCATGATACTCGCCCAAAAAATCGACCGCAAGCTATATCCACTTCCTCTAATACATTAGGAAGCATGAAGCCCATAGCTTTCCTTCTCCTGGCTTTTTCCCTGGCAACCATTCTGCCCGCCATGAGCCAGGATGCCAATTATTGGCTTTCAGAGACTCAGAGCGATTACAATAACGGGTCCTACTCCCTGGCCTTGCAGGACATCGACGAATACCTGGGAATGAACTCCAGCGATACCTGGGCCTGGAGCTTCAAAGCCAATCTTCTCATCAAGATGAAAAGATACAGTGAAGCCGTTGACAGCTTTGACCAGCTCATTCTCCTGGATGGCTCCAATGCTCAGGCCTACAACGACCGGGCCCTGATCCTTTCCGGAGGCATGAGGCAGCATGAAGAGGCTTTGAATTCCCTGGAGACGGCTTTGAAAATAAACCCCAATGATGCCAATTTTTGGTTTAATAGAGGCATGGTCTTGGAGAATATGAAAAGTTATGCGGAAGCATTGGAGGCCTACAAGCAGGCTGCAACTATAAACCCGTCTCTGGATAGGGCCTGGTACCGGCGAGGTTGGCTCTTGGCTACAGCGGGCAGCTACAACGAGTCTCTTCCTCTCCTGGACAAGGCGATAGAGCTGAATTCCCAGAATGCTGACGCCTGGAACACCAAGGGATTGGTCTTAATGGAGATGAATTCCACAGAGGAGGCGCAAAGCTGCTTCGAGAAGGCTGCGGTTTTAGAGCCGTCCAACCGGGATTTCCAGAACAATCTGCAAAAGGCGCAAGGCGGGATAGAAAACGAGCCCGAGAAGATGATAACGTTTAAAAGCCAGCCGCAAGGCTAAATTATTTTTTTAATTTTTTAAAAAATACAAAAAGTCCTTCTATTCTTTGACCAGGCCTCTAAGGCCGGAAATTATCCAAAATGCCAGGCCCCATAAGACCAGGATGGTTAAGGTCATTAGCTCCATAGTCAAAACCCTCATTGTTAATAGTGAACTATTGGCATAAATAGTTTGCTCTGGAATATGATTTGCCTGGTTTAAGAAAATGGGAGGGCGGGCAAAGTCGATGATGAAACACTTAGGAGGAAACAATTGTCTAATCGACTTTTGCCCGTTTTGTGATCGTCATTCAACGATATAAAGATGTGGTACAGAGCCTCAGGTAATCCTGGCCACCGCCGCCACCTCATCCCCCGGCTTGACATTCATGATGCGCACGCCCTGCGTGGAGCGGCCCTGCACCCGGATCTCGCTGGCCGGAATTCTGATCACCACTCCTTCCTTGGTGGTAACCAGCAGCTCGTCGTCCTCAGAGACGGTGGTGGTGCAACAAACGAAGCCCTTTCTGGCATCGATGTTCTTGACGCCCTTGCCACCGCGCCTCTGCTGGGGATACTCCTCCAGTTCTGTCCTTTTGCCATAGCCCTGATTGGTGATGGTGAGCAATGTGAAATTAGCGCTCGGTCGAATCACATCCATGCTGATAAGCTCGTCACCCATGTTCAGGCTGATGGCCTTCACACCCATGGTGCCTCGATTGGAGGCGCGCACGCCATTCTCCTTGAAGCGGATGGCTTTGCCAAACCTGGTGGCAACCAAGAGCTCCTTGTTGCCGTCAGTGAGCTTTGCGGAAACCAGGCTGTCGCCCTTCAGATTTACGGCCTTGATGCCGCCTTTCCTGGGATTGGAAAAAGCCTGCAAGGGCATCTTGACAATGCTTCCGCTCCGGGTTACCAGGATTATGAAGCCCGACTCAAAGCTCTTCACTGGTATTGCGCCCGTGATCTTCTCATCAGGCTCCAGTTGCAGGAGATTGACAATGGACTTTCCCCGCGTGGCCCGGCCCAGAGAGGGAACCTCATAGACCTTGAGCCAGTGGGCCTTGCCCTTGTCCGTGAAGAAGAGCAGATAATCCTTGGTGGAGGCGGTAAAGACATCGGTTACAAACTCCTCGCTCTTGGTCTCTGCACCAATGACTCCCCGGCCACCGCGCCGCTGCATGCGGTAAGCCGTAAGGGGCTGACGCTTGATGTATCCGGAAGAGGTGATGGTCACTGCTACCTCCTCCTCCTGGATGAGATCCTCCCGGCTGACTTCGCCCTCCTCCTCGATGATTTGGGTGCGTCGCTCATCCCCATAGGTATTAATGAGATATGTCAACTCTTCTTTGATGATGCTCAAAATCTCCAGGTTGCTGGAGAGGATCTTTCTCAATTCGGCGATGAGCTTTTCCAGCTCTGCCGCCTCGGAGACGATCTTTTCCTGTTCGAGACCGGTGAGCCGCTGCAGTCTCATGTCCAAAATTGCCTTGGCCTGCTCCTCACTGAGTGAGAAGGCCTGCATCAGGGCATCTCTGGCCTCGACTGGAGAATGCGCCGCCTTGATTATTCTTATTACCTCATCAATGTTGTGCAGAGCGATGAGCAGACCCGCCAGGATATGAGCCCTCTTCTCGGCGGCATCAAGCTCGAACCTGGTGCGCCTCTCCACCACCAGTGAGCGGTAGTGGATGTACTGCTCCAGAGTCTCTTTCAAAGAGACCATCTTGGGAAGGCCGTCCACCAAAACCATATTGTTGATGCCGTAGCTGGTCTGAAGAGCCGTGTGCTTATACAGTTGATTTAAGACCACATGAACATTAAATCCGCT